>JASBZN010000001.1 GCA_029983435.1 Urinicoccus sp.
TTTCTCGATCTGGGCGAAGAGTCCCGTCTCCTGATCCTTGAATCCACTTTAATTCCACTGCCCGCATCATGTTTTCTTCTGCCCAATGCCCGTGAATATCGGTAAAATTAGCAGCAAAACCTTGATTTGGAACCACAAGAAGGGCTAGGGCAAAAAGGCCCAGTCTTAATTTGTTTTTCCACTTCATCTTTTTTCCTCCAGCAAATAATCTCCAGGCCCAAGGCCTTGCAACAGCGATGAGGTTGCCTTTCATTCAAAAATCATGGGTCAACCTTGTTCAATCTGAACTTAAATCAAGTTTACCATATTGGGAGAAAAATTTGAATCCTTCTCTCGTTTTCCCATAAAAAAATCCCCAAGTCGAAACTTGGGGATTCCACCAAAGGAAATTTTCTCTGAAATTTTCTTTACTTCTTGTAATCGTAGAAGCCCTTGCCAAAACTAGCGCCTTTTTCTCCCTTGTCGATTTTCTCCTTAACCATTTGGAGAATTTTGTAGTCTAAAGAGTCGGGGTCTTGGGAAGAGGGTTTGTTTTGTTGAATATTATACACAGTATCTAGGCCCACGACATCAATAATTTGGAAGGGTCCAGCTGGTGCTCCAGTAGCCAGTCGCCAAGTCATATCAATGGTTTCTGGATCCGCCACTCCCTTGGCCCAAAGGTGTTGGGCTGCATCTAAAAGAGGGACCAAAAGACTATTGAGCACATATCCCGGTTGTTCTTTATGGAGTTTAATGGGAATCATGTTAATTTCTTGGGCAAATTCCACTACGGTATCGTAGGTTTCTTGGGAAGTTCCTGGATGTCCCATACATTCTGCTGTGTTGTGAGCCCAAATTTCATTGGCAAAATGAAGAGCCATGTATTTTTCTGGGCGGCCAGTGCTTTCTGCAAAGGTCGAAGGTAAGAGGGTGGAAGAGTTCGTACAGAGGATGGTCTTTTCATCCAAGAAATCTCGGGCTTTTTCATAGAGGTCGATTTTGGCTTGGGGATCTTCCGCCATGGCTTCAATGGCAATATCTGCTCCCTTTAGGGCCTTTTCCATATCCAGCTCCAAGTGAAGATTTTCTTCCATATTTTTTTTACCCTTGGCTAGAAGGTCGTCGATATCTTCTTCTGTAAGTCCTTCCCACTTGGAGATCAGTCCCTTGGGATAAAGATAGGCTCCCATAGGGTTTTTTAAGAGCTTTTTAGATCCTTCCAAAGCTTGAAGGATCTTTTCTTTATAGGTTTTAATCTTAGGCTCCGTTCTACCAATGGATCCTTGGCTCCGAAGCCAAATAGTTGTATCATGACCTGTATAGGCACTCATTAAGGCAATTTGTGTTCCCAATACACCTCCGCCTAGTAAAACCACTTTTTTAAATTCCATTTTTTCCTCCTTATTTATCCATTTTATCTATCATCTCGGCTTTAAGCCCTTTCGCTTTTATATGTACCCCAAAAATCCCATTTTAAAATCAAGAAAGGTCCGATTTTTTCCCTTCTCCAATAAAAAAAGACGATCCTCTTCCATCGTCTTTTCCCGCTACTATATGGACCTTAAGGCTTTATTGATCCCCTTTAAGAGCTTAATAAGAAGGGTCCCCACCAAGGGAACCCCCAAAGGCCCTAAAAGAAAGGCCAGGATAAAAGCCCCTAGGGCTACAGAACCCATCCCATGAATAAAGGCAAAAAAGCCCACCACTAGGCATATCCCCATAAGGGTATAGAGGAAAATTTTCCCCAAGCCAAATAAAATACTTAACATTAGTGTAAGTAGACTTAAAAATAAATTAACTGGAAATAAAATTAGTTTAACAAGTCCCCTTAGCATCTCAAACCCTTTCTACTTTTAATCCCTGTCTTTTTTCATTATAGCATGGAGGCCATAAAAAAGAAGAGATCTTCCTTAAATTAGAAACATCTCTTCCTTTTCTATACTTTTTCTTTACTTTTCAACAACTGCATCAAGATGGTTCACTCATCAATTCTTCATCCGACTGTTCATCTCTATTTTTTTCAAAATCTTCATGGATGGCCTTTAATCTTTCTCGGTTCATTTCTGTATCCATGGCGTCTAGGCAAATTTTATAGACATAATCTAAATATTCTTTTACCTGACCTTTTACACTTTTATCGGCAATCATATAAACCAGATATAACCCTTTAAGAATCCCTTCTGCCACCAAGGGATCCTCTTTTCCATAGTGGACAATTTGTACAAAGGAATTGTAGAGTTCCTCTTGGACAGTGTAGCCATTGTAGATAATTTTTGTTTGGTCATCTTCATCTAAGACAACATAAAAATTGTTTGTTGAAAAAAGTTTCCCTAACAACATCGAAATCTTTCCAATGCTGGTCCTAGCTGTATTGGGGTCGTTCACTCCCGGGCTTAAAGCCATTAGAGCAATTTCAATTAAATTGGTCATTTCATGGTGGTAGTCTTTTACATCATTTTTACTGACATTGATGACTAGGCAATCCGCAAGTTTAGCTAAAAATTCTTTTTTCTCCTGACCCTCTAAGCCTAGGTCTTCCATCATACGGAGCTTTGCTATATACATCCCCTTGGAAAGGTAGTCGCCAACTTTTCTTTCAACGACCACTTCCGACTTAAGGCCCTTTGCCTTTAGCTGAGCCAATAAATTTTTGCTGTCAACTTCATATAAATACCCCGTTTGGTTAGCAAAAATCTTAATTTCATCGACAGGTTGGCTGTTGACAAAGCGTTCCGATTCCTTCCTTAAATTGGCCTCTTCCTCTATAAGGTCAGAGGCATTATTATAGATTGTCTCAATAACATTGGCAACCTTTATATCTTTAAGAACCCGCCGAACAAATAAAATAAAAGAAATCATGGCGGCAATGGCATAAAAAATAGCAATGGTTCCCGATATTAGAGGAATCTTTGAATCAATATTTTGCACCATAAAAAGAGCCAGAACGGTGTAAAAAAAGCCACCAATAAAGACTCCAAAAAGGCTCAAGACATTGGGCTTGTCAATAAAGTCTTGCACAATCCGAGGGGTAAAGGACCCAGAATATTTATTTAATACCGTCAGAATCGTGGTAAAGGTAAAAGTCGTAACGGTTAAAAACGTTCCAGTCAAGTTAGATAAAAAGGAAGAAGTAACCTCTGAAGAAAGTAAGAGCACTTCTGGTAACTTGCTTTTTAGCTCTGGGTTTTGGTAGTCCAAAGACCAGGTAATAACTAGAAGAATTAAAGAAATAAGACTATACCTTGTAATTCTTATGATATTTCGATTGTTGTAATAGAATAATTTTATTTTACTTAACATCATTTCACCTTAAATTCTATTTTACCATAGAATCTTTCTGAAAAGAACTGCTAACTTACCTTCTCCTAGCTACATACAAAAAAGGGAGGTCTCCCTCCCTTTCGTTCAAAAATTTATTTTTCAGCCCCTGGGCCAATATAAATTTCTACTAATTCCACAACTTTTTCTCCATCAAATTGAACCCAGAAGGGTGGTTTTAATTTCCGATTTTCCATTTCCTTTTTAAAGCTTTCATAGGAAACTTCATGAGCTGCTGTAACCATGCCCTTTTCTTCCCGAAGGTAAAATTTGCAATCCTTGTCCAAGTCAAAGGGAACTTCTTCTTCCTTTTCGTCATAAACATTAGCACCCCAAGCTGGACCTAGCATTAAGTCTGCCCGTCTTTTTATATTATTAATAGAAATAAACTCCCCAGGATTCAGGTTAATTTTTCCTGCTTCCTTATCAATGGAGTTAATATAAGCCACATATTTTTCTGTTTCTTTTAAACCATCCACAAATTGAAGAGTGTGGAGGGCTTCTTTAAAGAGCATTTCCTTTTCTTTGTAGTCTTTTTCTGTCCCTTGGCTATAGGGAACATCCGAAGGATAATTGACTTCCGTGAAAAATCCCTTGTCATACTTAAGAATATCTGTTGGGACAATCGCAGAAAAACTATAATTATAGGCCTTACCAATAGATGCGATTAATTCGTTCCGATCCTTGGTAAAAAACTCATAGGCATTGTTTTCAATGTTAAAACGAGTGGCAATGGCATCATCAAAGCCTGCTGGTAAGTACATTCTGACACCAATTTCTGGATAGTCCCTCTTGGTCATCTTGGCTAAGTCTTCTTCATTGACAGGTGGAAAAATATTTTCTCCAATTAAGACCATCCCCATGGGGCCATTCCATTCTACCTTTTGACCATAGGCTTCTGCTACTGTTCGAACAGGAATAAATATCCGATTATTTACAGCCTTGGCAGGAACATCCATGGTGACTTCTTTTGTAGCTTCCCCTTCTTGAACAGTTACCTTCTTATCCCCCAGGGTAAAAAGCAACTTTGTGGAAGCTTTTGTCAATTCCACTTGATTTTTTTCCGCCTTCCAATCTACCTTAAATTGTAAAGCTTCTGACAGAGCCCGAACAGGAACCAAGGTCCTGGAATTTTCTGCAAAAGGTGCTACATCCGTAGGAATTAATCTTCCATTGACAACCAGTGAAATAGGCTTGTCCTGTCCATAAATGGGACTTGCCACAAGGACCAGACCCAGGAAGATAGACAGAAGGGTACCCATTCTTTGAAGTGATTTCTTCATTTCTCTTCCTCCTTTTTATTTTAAGACATTCTTTATGTCTGTTTTATACCCGCTTTAAACTTCCCTATTCAATTTTCCAAGCTTTTCTACTGCGATTTAACTATTACTCATTTTGTACAAAAAACTATACTCATTCAAAGTTTTCCTGTCTAAGCTATGGACTAGTACGCGACACACTTAAAAAGCAGTCTTTAGACCTAAATCTAAAAACTGCTTTTTATATCATATCCAAAAAGTCTTCTGATTTATTTGTTCATCACCTTACTATTTAGCCAATTTTTTCCTTCAACAACTCTTGCTACGAGCATCGATGCAATAGTATCTCCAGAAGAGTTAATCATTGTTGCAGGTGGATCAACTAAAAATCCAATCGTTGCTATTACAGGGAATGCTTCTGGTGGAAAACCGTATATATTGACAATTAGCATTTCTCCAATTAGTCCTCCACCTGGAACCCCACTCATAACAACTCCACCTAATACAGAAATTAATATTGCCGTAATAAAGGTCCCCGCTCCAGTAAATTGCTGTCCAAAAACACCAAATAGAAACGAAATCTTCAATATAGAAGAAAGACAAGTTCCGTCCATATGCATTGTTGCTCCTAAAGGCATTACAATTTCTCGAATATCTTGAGGAACCCCTATTTTCTTTGCCGATTCAAGATTTACGGGCATTGTTGCAATGGATGAACCTGTTGCAAAGGCAGTAATCGCTGGTGGTAAAATATTTTTAACCATTCTTCTAACAGCTTCTTTGCCTCCTGAAATATATGCATACGCAGGGAACATAATTACAAAATACAGCAAACATACAGGATAATAAATAACCATAGCTCTTAAGTAAGAACCTAATAGTTTAGGCCCAAATTCACCAATAAGAGATGCAAAGTAGGCACCCAATCCAATCGGAGCGTATAGCATAACTATTCCAACTAATTTCATCATGACATCGCCTAAAGCATCTAATAAGGATGCAATTCTTTTATCTGGATCGTCAATATTCGCAACACAAATTCCAAATAGAATAGCAAAAATGATAAGTGGTAACATATTT
The DNA here is from genome assembly GCA_029983435.1 of Urinicoccus sp. Taxonomy (GTDB): domain Bacteria; phylum Bacillota; class Clostridia; order Tissierellales; family Peptoniphilaceae; genus Urinicoccus. The sequence goes on from JASBZN010000001.1 coordinate 5,640, forward strand.
TCTTTGGAAAATAATTCACTAAAATCATTAACAGTTAAAGCTTGTACAATTTGCTCCCCAATAGAAACCTTCTCAACTGGATCGCCCATCGTTAAGGCAAGGTTAACGCCTTGTGCAGGCGGAAATGCTGTAACAACAATGATGATAATGACAGAGGCCACTAAACCTGTCGCAACAAAAACTCCAAAAAGACCTCCCAATATTTTTCCCAATCTTTTCATGCTAACCATGTTGCCTACAGCACTTGCAATTGTAACAAAGACTAAGGGCACCACTATAGTAAACATCAGGTTTATAAAGACATCTCCAAAAGGTTTTAAAACGGTTGCTTTTTCTCCCCATTTTAAACCAATAATACTTCCTATAATTATTGATAACAATAAAATTATTGGAAACCGATAGTTTTTTAAAGCATTTGTTTTTTTCATTTTTTCTCTCCTTTTTCGTTAAATCTCTTGCTTAAAATCCCCTTTAAATACAAGCTCTGTCTTTCCAATCAAGGTAATGTCTCTTACTTCTTTTCCCTGTTTTTTAATTTTTACGAGCAATTCTCCCCCCTCTACAAGATTCTTTAATGTAATTTCTCCATCATCTTGCGTTTTTAGATAACTTATGTCTACAGAGGATACTCCTGTTCCACAAGCTAAAGTAAAATCCTCTACTCCGCGTTCAAATGTTTTGATTTTTAAAACGTTTTCTTTAATATAATATAAATTTACGTTTGTTCCTTTGGGAAAAAACGGGTCGTGCCTAATCGTTTTTGCCAACCTATACTGCTCCTCTGGATGCATTTCCTCAAAGTTTATTTTATAGACAAAGTGAGGAACCCCAGGTTCTCCCAATTCTATATAATCGCCCGATATCTTACCATCCAGCACTTTCACATTGTACTTCTCTACCGATGGAAGATTAATCTTAACAGAATAAATATTATCCCGAACAAAAGATGTTTTAACATCCCCTGCTAAGGTCTCTAACACTGCTTGGGGAAGATTTAATTCTTCATGGGCAAACCGGGCTAGGCACCTTGCTCCATTTCCACACATTTCACCTCGGGTTCCATCTGCGTTATAAAACTCCATTTTTATGTCACAGGTCTCTAATTCGCTCTTTCCCATGATAATTAATCCATCTGCTCCAACACCTAATCTTCGATTGCATATCTTCTGAGCAAATTCTTTTTTATTTTCTATGTTTAAACGACCTGTATAATTATTAATTAAGACAAAATCATTCCCGCATCCGTGCATTTTTGTAAACTTCATTTTAAACCTCTAAATCATCCATTATTAATTCTTCCAAGGACTGTCTTTTAACAACTAATTTGTGTTCTTTCCCTTCTACAAAAACCACAGCTGGTTTTAATAACTGATTATAATTACTAGACATGGAATAACCATACGCTCCTGTCGACCTTATAAGAATTAAGTCTCCTGTTCTTACTTCTGGCAGCTCAATATCTTCTCGAATAATATCTCCTGACTCACAACACTTTCCACAGATCGTAATTACTTCTTTTTTTTCACTTTCAACACAGTTGGCAACAACTCCGTCATATTTCGCTCCATATAGAGCTGGCCGAATATTATCTGTCATCCCCCCATCTATTGAAACATATTTTCGAACGCCTTCAATATTTTTAATTGATCCAACTGTATACAAAGTATAACCTGCTTCACCAACAATGCTACGACCAGGTTCAATTGTAACAACAGGGCGTTCCTTTTTAAAATGATTAAAAATTTCATCAATTTTATTCATGATTGGATCTAAAAAATAAGAAAAAGATTTTCTTTCTTCATCTGTATAATTAATTCCAAAACCGCCACCTACATTTAACTCTTTAATTTCATCACATATTTCATAAGTTTCTTTCAAAAGAGGAGTGATATTGTTTAAAGCATTGACATATGGTTGGCTTTCAAATAACTGGCTCCCAATATGAAAATGATATCCTATAAATTCTAGATAAGGTTCATCTGAAACTTTTTTCACTTGTTCCAATACTTCATCTAATGGAAATCCAAACTTAGTATCCTCTTTTGCTGTCGTAATATATTTATGGGTATGCACCTCGACGCCAGGTGTTACGCGGAAAAGTAAATTTATTTTTCTTCGATATTTATGGGACAAATCGATTAAGTACTCTAGCTCTTCTTCTCCATCCACAATAATCTTCCCAACATTATTTTTTACTGCCATTTCCAGCTCTTCATATAATTTATTATTTCCATTAAATTCAATCCGAGAAGGATCAAAACCAGCTTGTAGTGCAGTATATAACTCTCCCCCACTTACTACATCTAAGTTCAAACCTTCTTTCTCAATAAATTGACACATTGCTTTACAAATAAAAGCTTTCGACGCATACGAAATAATGGTATTGGGATATTTACTAGTGAACGCTTTTTTTAATTCATTTATTGTTTTTTTCATTTGTCCAACTGAATAAACATATAAAGGAGTGCCGTAGTGTTTTTTTAGATCAAGACAACAAACGTCTTCAATATAAGCTTTGTTTTCTCTTATTTTAATCATAAAAGTTTCCCTTTCTACATTTTCCTATTAACGGGAATTTAATCCCCGTTAATTCCCGTTCTTTTTCTTTATTATAAGCCTAAATTTTTCACCCTTCAATGCCTTTTCCTATTTTTTATACTTTATTTTTCCCATTTTCAGGAATACGGCGTTGCTATTTCTTTTATTCCTTTATATAATAGATTTATAAATTCTATCCACAGAAAGGAGTTACTATGGCTTTTCAAATAAATCATTTACTAGATTCTATTTTAAATAACACAAATGAAGGCTTTATAGCTATTGATTGTGATGGACGTATAAAGCTTTATAATAAAAAAGCCAAGGAGCTTTTCGGTATCGATTCTACAGCTCAAGTAGACCATCCAGAGGGAAAACTAAAAACGGGAGATTTAGTTATTATTGCAGATACTGGCATCGGAGAGGATGATGGGAATTTAGATTATAGTTCTTTGGAAGCCATTGGCATCTATGACAATTCTATAAAGCATGGCGACCCTTTTGTTGCTGTTGGCGCTTATAAAGAAGCGAAAATAAAATCCCAATATAAAATTTTTGATTCTAATTCTAATTTAAAGAATTTTTCTTTTCACTCTTTTTTCCAAGGAGAAGAAATTAATGTGTCAATAAATACAGCGAAAAAAAGAGTAAATATTGAAGTTTTAGGCGATAATTACTATATGGATTATTTCCATTCTATTGGTCATATGGTTGTTTTAGACGCAAATAATCACTCCCTTAAATTTTCTCAAGATAATGGTTACACCGCCCGCCATGAGAGTGTACAAGAAATTTTAAATGGAGTTCATTTCAGAGGAAAAGGAAAGTATCGCTCAAACTTAGATGTCATTAACCAATTTATTTATGATATTCATGCGAAATCAAAAATTATAGAACAATTCTTAGATGTTGCACATGGCAAAGATATTCAATTTAAAAATCGCTTTGAAGAAATTAACGGATTCCCAACTTTATGTAGCCTCTTTCCAGTTCGAGATAAAAATTCAGAGGTCACTGCCGTTTTAAAAATAGACGATATTTCTGAAATTAACAAAATTATTGAGGAACGAAATTTTCTCTCTCAAGAATTAAATGCTACAACGAATATGGTCAGAAACATCCCTCCTGTTCGAAAGATTTTCCCCTCTATATCTGGAAACAGTTTGCCCATGCAAAGCGTTAAAAAAATGGCTTGGTTTGCTTCTAAAAATGACCAGCCTATTTTAATACTAGGTCCATCTGGAGTTGGGAAAACTAATTTAGCAAGAAACATTCATGGAATTAGCAAAAATAAAAACAAACCTTTTGTCCATATTCATTGTGAAAAAAATATAATTTCCTCTATGGATAGTTTACTGTATGGTACAAAAGATGACCTGCTTTTTATAGGAGCTTTTGAAAGTTGTAAAGGCGGCACCCTTTACATTAGTAATATTGATATTCTCCCTCTAAACCAACAGTCCAAATTATATGAAACCATCAAAAATGGATTTTTTTATAGAAATAAAGATCCTAAAAGGATCCAATTCAATGGACGTCTTTTCTTTTCTTCTACAAAAAATTTAGAAACAGAAGTTGAGGAAGGGCGATTTGATCAAAAGCTATACAACTATATTCAATCTTTCCAAATCTGGATACCTCCTCTTGCTTATAGAAAAGAAGACATTTTAAGTCTTACAAGGGATTTAACAGAGGATCTTTGCCGAGAATTTGGATTGGATACGAAACACTTTACAAAAGAAGCTTTAGATTTATTAGTTCAAAATCCTTTGAAAAACAATGTGAAAGAACTAAAAAATTTGTTAAAAGAAACAATTTTAAATACTCCTGGCAAAAACATTACTCCCGACAATTTAAAGCTTTCTTCCAACGATAAATTTATGGACGCTCCTCCTCATATGACAATGAAAGAATTTTTAGAAAACCAAGAAAAACTTATTTTAATAAAAACTCTATCTTTCTATAAAGGTAATAAAAAAGAAGCCATGGCTCATCTAGATATGACCAAAACTACTTTTTATAATAAATTAAATAAATATGGACTAAGTTAATCAGGGCACATCGTATTTCAATGGCAAGATTAATCCATCTCTACTTTTTTAAGCACTTAAAATAAGTCCCTCTTTTTATCTTCCTCAGTCAATTTTTATTTTCTATTTGAATGGAATTCACTATTTTTTTGTCTGTTTTTCCGTCATTTCAGCCTAGGTGTGATATAATGAAAGCGTATGCTAAATTATTCTATACAAATTAGGGGGGTATATGGCAAATTATACGCAAGACCTCATCATGGAAACTTTTGAAAATATGTTGGACCGCATGCCTTTTGATAAAATCACGGTAACGGCTCTTATCAAGGAATGTAATATTGGGCGAAACACTTTCTATTACCACTATGATGATATCTATGCTCTTCTTGATGAAGCCCTTATCCAATGGTTAGGGGACTATTTAGATACAACTCCAGAAGAAAATTGGCAGGAAAATTTTAAAACTATCCTGTATTTTTGCCGAGCCAATAAGAAAAAAATCTATCATATTTTTAATTCTCTTTCTCGTGATCAACTTGCTCATTATGTTTCAGATCGAACGAATTATTCTATTTCTTCTTATATTCAAAGTTCCACTAAAATCCCCAGAGATAATTCGGAACGGGCAAAGGCCATTGGTCAAATCATTGGCTATACTCTTTGTGGCTACTTTATTCGATTTTTATGGAATGATATGGAAGTCGATATTGATGCGGATATGGACAGGTTAGGTCTTATTTTTGATGAGCTTTTAGAGGGGCTGGAAAAGGAATAATTGGTACACTCTTCTTAAAGTGTTCAAAATAGGACATTGTTTTACTTCCGTATAATTTAAGACAGGGCTCTTTTTTTGACCCTGCAAAAGTAGAGTTCTATATTATACAATAGAATTAATTATAGGCTAAGAATAGTAACCAGGACCTAAGGAGGTTTTTGAATGAATGTTTCAGCTACACTTGCTAAGCATGGTTTAACCAAGGCGTTTGACCATCTTTATAAAGACCCAGAAAATAATCTTCCTAAAATTATGAATTGGGCAGATAAATTTTCAAAAGGTCATTTTGAAGGACAACGGAAGGCGATTCGAAAAGCCATTGAGGATCCAAACGATCCTTACTATCCTTTCGTTCGTCACGTTGTTCAAGATATTGACCCAGAAGTAATGAAGACTGTTGCCGCTAATTTCTTTATTAATTCCAACCTAGTCAGCGGTCCTCTCCAAGAAAAATTACGAGAAAAATACAATTGTAATATTCCTTGGACCATTTTATTGGACCCAACTTCTGCTTGTAACTTGCAATGTACTGGTTGTTGGGCAGCTGAGTACGGAAACAAATTAAATCTTACTTATGACGAAATTGACGACATCATCTGTCAAGGAAAAGAACTCGGCGTTTATTTCTATATCTATACTGGTGGGGAACCTCTTGTTCGCAAGGACGACATTCTCCGTCTTTGTGAAAAACACGATGACTGTGTCTTTATGAGTTTTACCAACGGTACCTTAATTGACGAAGACTTTGCCAACGAAATGCTTCGAGTTAAAAACTTTATTCCATCTATTTCTTTGGAAGGTTTTGAAGAAGCAACAGATTCCAGACGAGGCAATGGTGTATACGAAAAAGCCTTAAATGCTATGAAGCTTCTCCACGATAAGAGACTTCTTTATGGTGTTTCTTGCTGCTACACTAGCCAAAACTACGATTCCATTACTTCTGAAGATTATTGGGATATGATGATTGATAATGGTGCTTACTTTGTTTGGTACTTCCATTATATGCCTGTTGGAAATGATGCAAGTCCTGAATTAATGCCAACTCCTGAACAAAGAGAAGTCGTTTTTCGTCGGATTCGAGACTACAGATCTCGCAAACCACTCTTTGCCATGGACTTCCAAAACGATGCAGAATATATTGGTGGCTGTATTGCCGGTGGTCGGAACTATCTTCATATCAATGCTAACGGAGATGCTGACCCTTGTGTATTTATCCACTATTCCGACTCCAACATTCGCGAAAAGAGCTTGTTAGAAGTTCTTCGTTCTCCTTTATTTATGGCTTACCATGACGGGCAACCCTTTAACGACAACATGTTAAGACCTTGTCCTATGTTGGAAAACCCAGATAAATTAAGGGATATGGTTAAGAAAACTGGAGCGAAATCGACAGATATGCAATCTCCAGAAAGTGTAGACCACTTATGCGATAAATGTGTATCTTACTCTGACAACTGGACTCCCAAGGCCCATGAACTTTGGGAAGAAAGAAAAGAACAAAAAGCCAGCCAACAATCCTGAGTTTAAGATGACTTTATAAAGAAATCCATTGTCTTGATTTTCTTCAAGACAATGGATTTTTCTTTTTCGTCAATTTAAAAATTTAACCCTTGCTAGGTTTCTGCTGCAAGCATCTTTATGCCAGCAGATAATCATTAATCGTATGAAGATATTTTTCAGGCAGGATGCTGACGCCTCCCTTGCAGGAAAAGCCTTTGATGGGCTCAACTTTGTCCCCAATTTTTAAGCAGGCCTCTTTATTTTTAATATCAACAACTTTATCCCCCAGAGAAATCCGAGTCAAGTTTTCTTCTCCTTTCCATTCTACTGTTGCTCCCAAGGCCTCAAAATATTTCCGAAGATAAATCCCCTTACTTTTAGAATCCCTGTAGTTTTCTATGTCAACTACTGGATTCTTTTTATCTAAGATAAAAATTTTATAGGGTTTTGCAATGGGCGGAATACTTCGTGTGGCTTCGCGATAGAGAACGGCTAAATCTTTATTTAGAAAATCTTTCTCTAGTCTTCCCTCTTTATTTTTAGCTACTGTATCCTGGCCTATCTCCATTTTTAAACGGTTGGAAATCCCCTGTCCCTTTTTGTTAAAAAAATCCACATCCAAAGAGTAGCTTGCTTCATCCACATGAACAGCAATCCAGTCTGGTGTCATTTTCGCTGGTAGAGATGTTAGAACAGGAGTGTCTTGCCTATAAAAATATTGAATCTTTTCTCCCTTTTTAAAAGAATAGTTTTCCAACAATTCTCCACTAGACAAATCCAGAACAGGAACTTTAGCTGTGTATAAAAAGAGTTCCTCCTCTAGACCCTTTCCAGCTCGTTCGTTTTTTACGAGAATTTCTGAATTTTGTCCTTCTGTAGCGACTTCTTCTATTTTTCCATAACATTGATCATACCCAATCCCTTTTTCATCCTTTGCAAAAAGGGCCTCACTGGAAATCAGAACGAGGGCAAGGGTACAAATAAGTAATTTTTTCATCTTTTCTTCTCCTTTCTCTTGTGAAGGTCTATTGTCAAAGAAGGGCCCGCCTTTTGGAGCCCTCCTTTTTCAATTTTCATCTGTTCTTTTAATTATTCTCAAAGACACTATCTGCCTTGTATTCATCTGTCCAGGCTGGCTGTTGGATTGCCTCTTGTGTAAAGTCTTCATTATACAGGCCTTGCATCAGCTGATTTTGAAAATCTTCGTCTGTCATTCTTTGGGGGGCTAAAAATTCATAGTAGGAATAAACAGGTCCCGTCCCTAGAATCAATTGTCCATCAACGGGGTAGACTACATAGGCCAATTGAGCCATGCCAGACCCCACTTCCAGGTACTGACCAGGTTGAATTCCCAGGGTGTTGTCCACACTCACCATTAAGTCGGCTACTGTAGCCATGTTTCGGTCCGCTTGCTCTTCAATATCAAAGAAGTTTTCTGCCTTTTCATCATAAAATTTAACAAAGATATTTTCCATTTCTCCCCCAATATAGAAGAGTCTTTCTTGGGCTTTTGCATCGGGAGATTTCCCTTCTAGCTCCAAAATACTAGTATCTCTTAGGAATCTAATTAAGTCACTAAAATTAGCTAGATTTTTTTCGTTGGCTTGGGAAAGAAGGTCACGGTTCTTCAGATTTTCTGTCATGTAGTTTAGGGTCCATAAAAGACGGTCATAAACGGGAACTCGAGGTTCTACATAGGACTTAGGGGTGGGTTCTTCTTCGCCGCCACCACCCATTTCAGCTCCTACTTGCTTCCCGTAAAGAAGGGTGTCGTGTTTTAATTGGGCCCAAGACCCCAAAGCAGAGTTTAAATCCTTAGCTTCCCAGGCCTTGGACTTCATAAATTCTGGGAACTTTTCTTCTACTGGTTCTTGGTAACCCTTGAGTATCCAAAGCCAAGACCGGTAGACATTTTTTCGACCTTCTTTTCCATCTTCTAAAACTTGCGCCAAACTCTTGGCTTTCTTATAATTCTTTGAAAAATCTGGCCACTCTTTATTGTCTTCATTGGCTTGAACTAGTTCATCCGCCAAGGGGTTTCCCAAAAGGCCCATAATATCCACGCCAGAATACAGAGGACGTCGAGAGGGCTTTTGTGTATCCACCAGCATTTGCCCCAAAACATTGTCTAAAACCGCTCTTTGAGGCAGAAAGCGGAAGGACAATCCTTCATAATACTGGATTTTAGGTTTGGGGATTTTTTCTAAATCTCCATAGACTTTATCTAAATTTTCCTTTTGACCCAGCTTGTCTACAGGCATCTCTTTTTTAAAATACCTATAGTAAATTTGCCCCAACCCATAGGGATCCAAATCCTCTGCATTTTCCACTAAAAAATTTAAGGGATCATTGACATCTTCCCAAGTATGGAAAGAGCTTTCTTCTTTACAGAGATTTTTTGCCATTAAAAGGGCTTGAACGGCATTATCTAGCAGAGCTTCTCCCTTGTCGTTGTAAAAGGTCATGGCAAGTTGAGAATACAGCATGGACCCTCGGAAATAATTGGTCAGTTCTTGGGAGCGAGTATAGTGTCCTCGGGGTTTAAACTGAGAATAGTCCACAGCCTTATTTACCAAGGAAGACTGGTCTTTGCTTTCCCTTTGAATTTTTCCCAGTTCTTCTTGGGCCAGGTCTTTGGCTTCTTGGGGGATTTCCCCCTCCAAAGGCTTCGCAAAGAGGTCTGCTGCCAAGGCAAAATAGGCCGTATTTTTAAGAGCTGCTTCTTTTACCAAGGGATCTTTTGCCGCCTGGTAATCTTTTGCCGACTCTTGGGCCATGATCTCATTTAATTCTTGCAGTTTAGGGGAAAATTTTTCCACTTCCAACTCCCGGAGAAGGGCATCATAAGAGATGTGAAAAAGGTGGAGAACAGAATCTGCCGTTACAAAATTTGGATGGTAAGAATACTCATTTCCCTCATACCACTGAAAAGGCTGGTCCGTAATTGTTTTTCCATCGACAAAAAATTTATTTTCTACCAAAGCTTGCTTTTGTTCCTGGTTAAAATCCATATATTCGTTGATATAGTCGTCTATATTGGCGATATTTCCCAAGTCTTCCTGAACGACATAGGGAGAAACCTGTGCCGACACTTGGCTTTCCTTAAAGTCTGGAAAAACGATCTCCGTCTTCATCCCCGCCAAAGGATTTTCCATTCCTTGGTCTGTCTTGGTTTGGTCCGAAGCCTTTGGACTACACGATACGAGTAACAAACAGGCTAAGAGCCCTGCTAAGTACTTTTTCTTTTTCATGGCAATACAATCTCCTTTCCATTGATTTCTAAAAGCTGGGTTTCCCCCTGATAGCGAATCCACCCAGGCTTTTCTTCCAAAAGCGGTTTTTCCTCTAGAGGCTTACTGAGATAGTCTCGACTAATGTGAAAATTTAAATAGTGGTAGGCAGCCAAAAAATATTGACCCGCCTTCCTCTCTACTGATAAAATCTCCTCTCGTCCATCTTTGTCGATATCATAGAGAGTAAAGTCTTCCATGGGCAAACTGAGCCGAGAAGCTCGAAACTTGGCCTTTAGCTCTCCATTTTCTATGTTGTAAAGAAAGGGCCGCCGAGCCATTACCTGGTGGTGGGGGGCTTTTTTATAAACCCCTAGGGCAATTTCTACTTGGCCATCTCCGTCTACATCCCCTAGGCAAAACTTCCAAATATTGAGAGCATTTTTCCCTTGAAATTTTTTCCATGTGGACTTTTGTCCCCTTCGAATTTCTATTGTATTTCCATACTTAGAAAAGGCCTTGCGGTAAAGAACTAGCGTTACCTTTCCCTCCTTGGGAAGGGAAATTGTCTCTTCTAAAACCTTTATTTGAATTTGAGAGATTCCCAAGCAAAGAACCAAGATGAGGGCCAAAAAGACCAGAAGTTTTCCTTTCAAAAAAAGTCCCCTTTCTTGCTTTATTATACCCTGAAAAATAGGAGCCAAACCAGCTGGCTCCTATAGTTCTTGCTTTTTATCAGGACTACACAGGATAGCTCCTACTTTTTGATTCGAACCATACAGGATAGCCTTTTTTGATTTGAACTACACAGGGTAACCCCTGCTGCTTAATCCTCTTTTTCCTAAGGCTTGATTAAATTTTCCTTTAATAAATAAGCCCTGGCGACATCTCTAGCGGCTTTTCCTTCGACATCAACTTCATAGTTCATTTGAGTCATTTCTTGGGAAGAAATTTTTCCTGCCAGCTTGCCAAGAACTTCTTTTAGTTCAGGGTATTTTTTCAAGGTATCTTCTCGTAAAAGAGGGGCTGCTTGATAGGGAGGAAAGAGTTGCTTATCGTCTTCTAAGACTTTCAGCTGGTTGGTTATAATTTGGCTATCTGTAGAATAGACGTCTGTTATATCAATGGACTGGTTGGAAATAGCTGTATATCTTAGGGCTGGTTCCATGGTCTTTACTTGGAAGTTTAGCTGATAAAGGGATTTTAAACCTCGATTTCCATCTTCCCTGTCATTAAATTCCAAGGTGAAACCTGCCACAGCAGAATTTTCTAGCTTTCCAAGGTCAGAAATTTTTTCCAGCCCATGGTCCTTGGCATAATCTTGGCGAACGGCCAAGGCATAGGTGTCTTGAAACTTACTAGGAGCTAGGTAAACTAGCTTATCTTGGGCATAAATTTTATCTCTTGCTACTTCATAAACCTTTTGGGGGTCATTAGATATTTTTCCCAAGTCTTCTGTTAAAAGAGAACTGGTAATAGTTCCTGTAAATTCTGGGTAGATGTCGATGCTTTTGCCTTTTAAAGCCTCATACAAGAAGGTCGTTTTACCAAAATTTGGCTTGACTTCCACCTTGATATCGGTGTCGTTTTCAATTAACTCCTTATACATATTGATGATGATTTCTGGCTCTGCTCCCAGCTTGCCAGCTACGACTAATTCTTTTTTCCCAGATCCAGCCCAGGGAATAAAACTCAAGGCTAGTAAGACAATAGCCAGAAAAAAGGAAAGGAGAATGGTCCTTGGCTTTTTGTTTTGTAAAATTTTAATAAGGCTACTAAAAAGAACAGCTAAAAGGGCCGAAGAAATAGCCCCTATGAGTATGAGAGAGGAATTATTCCGATCGATGCCCAGTAGAATAAAGGACCCCAGGCCGCCAGCTCCAACTAAGGCCGCCAGAGTTGCCGTTCCTATAATCATAATGGCAGAGGTCCTTACTCCCGACATGATAATAGGCATAGCCAGACTGAGTTTATATTTTTTTAACTTTTCCCATTTAGTCATTCCAAAGGCTGTCGCCGCTTCTTCTAAGGAAGGATCAATTTCAGAAAAGCCCGTCACCGTTCCCTGGTAAATGGGAAAAAGAGCATAAATCACAAGGGCTGTAATGGCTGGCACTTTCCCAATTCCCATAAAGGGAATAAAAAGTCCTAAAAGAGCCAAAGAGGGAATGGTTTGAAAAATTCCTGTAACTTGTAAGATCCCTTCGTTGATTTTTTTGCGATTGGATAAGACAATAGCCAAAGGGACAGCGATGATAATAGCAAGGAGAAGAGAAAGTAGAGAAATTTGCAAATGTTCAAAGAGGGCAAGGACCCACTGAGATTTTCTTTCTAGAAAAGTTTCTAATAACTTATTCATTCTTTAGCTCCTTTTCCTGGTTAAAAAATTCCCTGACAAAGGTGTTTTCGGGATTTTCAATCATTTCCTTTGGACTGGCAATTTGTACGACTTTCCCCTCTTTCATGATACAAATCCGATCTGCCAGTTTTAAGGCTTCATCCATATCATGGGTAACAAAGACAGTGGTTATCTTATAGTCCTGGTGGATTTTTTTAATTAAATCCTGGAGCTGAGCCTTACTAATGGGGTCCAAGGCAGAGAATGGTTCATCCATTAAAAGGACTTCTGGGTCTCCTGCAATGGCCCGAAGAATACCAATCCTTTGTTTTTCTCCTCCAGAAAGGTCTTTTGGTAGTCTCTTGCGATATTTTTTCGGATCTAAACCCACTTGGTCCAAGAGGCGATCTGTCCTTTGACTGATTTCCCTTTTATCCATTTTTTTCATTTCAGGAATCAAGGCAATATTTTCAGCTACTGTGAGATTTGGAAAAAGAGCAATTTGCTGTAAAACGTAGCCCATATTAAGTCGCAACTGCCGAAGAGGATAGTCTTTTATTTTCTTTCCCCTAAACAAAATATCTCCTTCTGTTTGTTCAATAAGTCGATTCATAAGCTTAAGACTCGTTGTTTTCCCACTTCCACTGGGACCTACCATGACAAAAAACTCTCCGTCTTCAATTTCAAAATTTAATTTATCGAGTACTTTTCCACTGCCTGGATAGGCCATGGATACATTTTTATAAATAATCATCGAAATCTCCTTTACTTGACAAGTTATAGGTCCCTTCTTTCCTTCTTCTCTCCTATAAGCAACATTTTTTATCACTTGTTTTAAAATAGATACCCTTTTTTAAACAGTCTATCCACCTACATCGTCTTTATCCCTCATCCAAGTTTTTCTTATAAAAAAGAGCTCCCCCCTTAGCCTGAACAGGCTCTAGCTTGAAGCTCCATTTAAAAAATTTCCTATCCAATTATTTTCTTCTGCATTTTTTTATAGTTCCTTAATGGCACCCCGTTCACACCGGTTTCCCCAAGAGTCGATGAGCTTGCCATCTTTTAAGACACACATAATTTCACAATGGTTGGGACACTTATTACAATTCACGCCTTTTGTCGTAAATTCGATCTCTGTCGTCTCAAAATTAAATTCTTTATGGTCTCCCATTTTATGGGCCAAAATGGCAATTCCTATAGCCCCTGCCAAGTGTCCCACTTCATCCACAATAATTTCTTGCCCTAAGGATTCTTCAAAAAACTTTTTTACACCCTTATTTTTACTTACACCGCCTTGAAAAACAATGGGGCTTTGGATGTTTTTCCCCCGGCCTACGTTGTTTAAGTAGTTGTTGACAATGGACTTACAGAGCCCCGCAATAATATCTTCCTTCTCATAACCCATTTGCGCCTTATGAACCAAGTCAGACTCTGCAAAAACTGTACACCGGGCAGCAATGGGCGTGGGATTTTCTGAACTTAAGGCAATATCGCCAAAATCCTCCACAGCAACCCCTAACCGATTGGCCTGGGAGGATAAAAAAGCACCCGTTCCTGCTGCACAAAGAGTGTTCATGGCATAATCCACCACAATGCCATTGTCAATTAAAATAATTTTTGAATCTTGACCTCCAATTTCCAGAATAGTTTTTACATCTGGGTGCATGGAAATCGTCCCAATGGCATGGGCCGTAATTTCATTTCTTTCAATTCCTGCATCGGTAATGGCCCCTACCAACTTTCTTGCCGAGCCTGTTGTCCCGACAGCCATAACCTGATACGTATTCGTATCCAATTGATCTTCTAAAGATTTTGTGAGTTTCTTTACTGCTTCAATGGGATTTCCCTCTGTCATTAAATAATCTTGGGCTAAAATATGATTGTCCTCATCTAAAATAACCCCCTTGGTAGAGATACTTCCTACATCAATTCCATAAAATGCCTTTTTCATCATTTATTTTTACTCTTCCCCTCACTCATTCTCTATAAAATCTTTTCTTTTCGCATCATAATCATATCATAAAAAGCTTCCAGCCTAGTCTCTAACCCAATACCACCAGTTTGCGAATCAAAGGAAACATAGAGGATGGGAATTTCATAGTCCTTACTGATATTTTGTAAGACACTCATGGTGTCAATCTCTGGCATACAGCCTGCAGACTTGATATGAATAATTCCATCATAACCTTTTTTCGCACATTTTAAAGCCGCCCCTATGGTGTACATACTAGTCGCTCCCATATCGTAGCTGGCATAATTTTTGATATGCTTTTTTACTTCTTTTTCTGGTCGATGAATGAGCGTATTGGTAAAATTCATCCACCGACTCACTTCAATCCCCTTTTTCGCCAACCACTTCTCTAAAAAATGATTGGAAAAAGGCTGCATAATCGTATAATATTCCCCAACAATCGCCACTTTTAAAGGATTTTTCGGCTTATCTATTTCAATTTTGTTGAAGCGTTTAAGATACTCTTTTTGGTGAACTTTTAACTCTTTTAGCGTTTTTACTTGCCGCAGGTCTTCCAAATACTCATCATACAAACGTTGGAAAGACCCTTCCTCCACCTCAAACCCTAAATTTTTCCTTAAAAAATCATCCACAACATCCAGGTATTCCACCATCTTTACAGCCGTAGGCAAGACTTCCCCAATCCGGATTAAAGACATTTCCGAATTCAAGGCCTTAAACTTTTCATACCAAGAAGATGGTTTTTTCAACCTGGTTTGGGCAAAATTAACAAAGCGAACATCATAACCCAAATCTCGGATAATCTGCTCATGCAATTCCCCATAATAGCCCAATCGACAAAGTCCACCGACACTCACCAAAATATTGGCCCCCGCTTCGATGGCTTCAATGTAATTTCCCAACATAAACTTAAAAGGCGCACAAACCGAATCCGGACTGTACTTTGCTCCAATCTCCAAAGTTTTATCCGTCATCTTGGGCGGATTGACATATTCCAGACCCATTCCCTCGTTGAAGATAAATTCAAAAACAACATTATAATTTCCTATCTGGGGAAATGTCACTTTTTCTGTCAAACAAGCCACCTTCCTTTTGAAATAAAATAATATCTAAGAAACTTTCCAGCCTGGTTTCAAGTCCTCCCACGCCTTCTTGTCCATCAATAACCAAATTTAAAATAGGAACATTTTTTATCTTCCGCAAAATCATTTCGTTTGCCATGGAATCTGGTCCACAGTTAAAAGAACTGATTAAAATAATCCCATCGATCTTTGGCTTAAACTTTAAAATAGCCCCCAAGAGCTGCCGGTTAAACGTCCAGGGCATGGTATCCGTTAACTCTTTTGCATAAAAGTCCGCCTTCTTCCCATCCATGTCCGTTGCCAAAAGAAGCTCCACATCCATCTCTTTTAAATAATTCAAAATCATTGATCCCGAATATGCATCAAAAACATTGTACTTATGTCCAACCAAAAGAATCTTTACCTTGTCCGAACTTAGCTTGTCCTCCATCTTCTTTTCCTGGTTAGAAATCGCATCATTCCTTAAATGCTTGGCCTTTCTATAGGCAAGAATCGATTGACTTTTCCTCTTTCCCAAAAATTTTCCCAATTTAATAAAACTCTTTCGCTCGCTTTCGCCTTCACTATAGTTAATATTAAAAGGTAAAATAGTTAAGCCTTCCTCACGAAAAGTATTGGCCACAAGATCTATCGTTGCTTGATACCTGGTACACATCCGGTCATAATAGCCCAAGGTTTCCATTCTTGGAACTAAAATATAGTCACATTTCCCAATAAGAAACTCCACATGGCCCAAAAAGACTTTTAAAGGCAGGCAACTTTCATCCATGGCATGGTTGACCCCCTTCTGGTAAATCTCCTTATCCGTTTCTGGACTGATAATATACTCCACACCCAATTCATCCAAAAAAGTCGTCCACATCAAGGCAAATTCATAATAAAGAAGACCCCTCGGTATTCCTACTCTCATCTCTACTCCCATCACTCCATCTTTCCATACAAATCTTAAAACAAACTCTTTTCAGATGGATAAATTTATTCCTATTCTCTTTATTATACCATTCTTTCCTACCCAATAACCCTGTCCTCCCCGTAAGTCCCTAAGAAAAGAAAAAATCGAACATCTTTTATCTTGCAAGCGGAACCACACACCTATCCTTATTTTCAAAGCCCATAAAAAAGGCACCTTATTTCCCTTTAAGATGCCTTTACAATCCACCAAGATCATCCCGTCGTCAATACTTTCAAACATAAGGATCCGATTAATGTTTCATCCTCCATTCTAAAAATCGCCAATCCTAAAATAAAAAAAGATAGGTTACATATGTAACCTATCTTTTTTCCATTTACTTTTGTCTTGGTATCCATTGGAACAAGTCTTGTTCGATAATAGCATCCTTTACATCTATTGAGTAAGCCTTTTTATCTTTTCCATAGGCAATGTACCGGCCTCCCCTTTGATGGAGGAAGGTGTTACTTGCACAAAGGATGTCGTAATAAGCCCACATACTTGGATTAATATCGCTATAATTGATCAAGTAGTTTTCATTGCCCTTCATAAAGTCTTCATCTTGAATACGACGGAAGGCCCGGTTGGATACCGCTGCAACTTCTTTTCTCGTAATGGGCGCATCATATGCAAAGGGAATCAATCCTTCTGTATAGATGGTCAACCAACCCTTTTTATAGGCGCCTTGAATTTCTCCCATAGCCCAATGGTTTGGTCGCAACTTCATCGCGTTTCCTGCTTCTTTATCTACATATTGGAACCGACGTAAGGTAGCGATCCATTCTGCCCGAGAAATTTTTTGATTTGGCTTAAATTCTCCATCGTCATAACCAACAAATACCTTGGCTTGCGTGGTAATCTTAACCGCATCGTTAAACCATTTAATTTGTTTTGTGTCCTTGTAAGGAAGCTTGTAATTCAAATCAAAAGGATAGCCATCTTGTTTTAAGGCATTGGCTAAAATTTGTGCCGCCTCAGCTCTTGTCAACCCATCGTCTGGTCGGAATTTTCCTTGGAACCCTTCCATATACCGCACTTCTCGACGAAGAACTTGACGATCTTTATAAACTGTTTCTGTTTTAGTTTGACCTGGAACCGGCACAGGATAAGGACTTGGATAAGGTTGTGGTACTGGATAAGGTTTTTCGATAATATCTGGTCCAGGTTTGACGTAAACTAAAATATCTACAAGCTGAGTCATCCCATTTTCCCTAAAGCGAATGCGGACCTTAGCGGAAGTCATGCCATCCTTTCCTACCTCAGGTTGTTGGACAACCTCTTCAACAGTGAAGTCCTTGTCTGATTTAATTTGTTCTTGATAGGCTCCCAGTCCAGGTTGGACATTTAAATCTGTCGTAACAACCCGAGTTTGAATTGTGGGATCAAAAACTGGTGTCCCTGGTTTTTGTTCCCTATATTGTGCCGTAATCGTTGTTCCCTCTTTAAATTGTCCTACTAGGGTTGGTTCCCATTTATCAAAGACATATTGGGTGTCTCCATCTTTTTTCCCTGTAGGGTCTTCTGCAGGAATTTTTACAGTTTTATTAGGATTTACCCAGAAGAGACGACTTGCAGGATCTGTTGCCTTGTCTGTGGGGTCTACCGTAACAAGAACAAAATATTCTGGTACATTGCCTGGCTTTTGGTCCCCTGTTTGCGGAATGACATTGGGTACATATTGCGCCTCAAGAGTCATATCTTGCGTCACTGGATCCTTCGTTGGATCAAATGCTTTTTCATCCAAAGTCCAACCTGTAAAGGTATAATCAGCCTTTTCTGGAGGTGTCACTTCCCCGATAACTTGTCCATGTTCCACTGTTTTTGAAGCAATATAGCTACCGCCATTTGTGTTAAAGTTTACAGTATGTCCGTTGGTAGTCCAAACAGCTGTCGCTGTGCTGTCTTCCGTTAAAGTCACACTTTGACCAGGCCGATAAATTTGGTCTCCGATTTTCCAACCCTTAAAGACCGCATTCTCTTTACTTAAACCATTGGAATCCGCTAAAGTAATTGCTTTACCTTTTTCCGTTGATTGCGGAGAGGGTGGCGTACCAGTCCCTTCCCCTGCCTCATAAGTCAACGTCACCGTATTCGAAATATTTGAAAATTCTGGATAAATTAGGGTATCTTCTGTAAACATATATCTTTGTTTTATATTGTCCTTTTCAAAGATATATTCTCCATTGGTGTTTACCTTGTTATTATTAGAGGTCCAGTGCGTAAAGCCTAACTTTTCTTTTTCTTCCTCTGTCAATTTTATTTCAGGAATTTCTACCCAAGCTTTTGGATTTACATAGTAAATCTTAGAGTCTTTTTCGCCAGCTTTCCCTGTTGGATTTACGGTTACTTTTACATAGCCACCTGTAATATCCTTTAATTCTCCATTTTCAGCCTTGCTCAAAAATTCTGGCTTTTCTCCACTTGTCAACGCTTCATAACGATTTTTATAAATTTTTACTGGAATTTCAATATCTTGTACAGAATTATCTGCAAAGTTTACTTTTGCCTTGAAATTTACAGTTCTTACAAGTTCCTCTGAATCAAGCTTTCCTAATTCTTTTAACTTTTTATAGATAGCATCTTGCGTAAGTTCATTTCCAGCTTCATCCATGATTGTTACTGTGGCATCTTTTGGCAAGCCACTTTCCTTGCCGTTTTTATTAACCCATTTAACTTGATCTTTTAACTCATCAAGAGTCGGAGCAAAGTTATTGATCCAATTTCCATCAGGATCTTTATAGGATTCTGTTCTTACAAGTTCATGTACCTTTACTCCAGACCAATCAAAGTAGGCTGTAAAAGTATACTTCTTGTCTATAATCGTATTACTATTTAGAAGTTTTTCATTGTCCCACTTAGTAAATTTCTTTCCTGCATCAGGTGTGATGTAATACTTGCCTTCAACTTTTTCTTCGCCTTCCTTTACTTCTTCTGGAACTAGAAGATTATCTGATTTTAGTCCAACGATTACATCGTAGTAAAGTTCCCTAACTAGATTATCTTTGGCATCTGTAAAGTTTCCGCCATTGTCTGCTTTAAAAGTTACTCTTACATATCCATCTGGCACTGGATCATTAGGGTCTTTTACTTCAATTACTCTTACGTCCTTGTAGAAAAAATTAATTTCATCAAGTCCAGTTTCGTTGATGCCGGCAAAGGTATCTGTGTCTTCATAAATGTCAAAGAATACTTGTTGTTGGGGCTTGTCATTTAAAACCCAACCAGGAATTCTTCTGTAATTTCTTGCATCGTAATGACGCTTACCATTGATTACTGTTTCATTAGGAACAATGGTATATTTTTCTTTGATTTCTTTAAAATCCGTCTTATTCTTTGCAAGAAGTTCTTTATATGCAGCGCTCTTTGCTTCAGGTGGCATAGAAGTATCATTTTTGATTTTTTGATAAGCCGCTTTCGCTTTTTCCATAAATTTATCTACTTGTGTCTTACCTCTCTCATCAAGATAATTTACTTCATAAACTCTTTCTTTAAATGGCTTGTAGAAAAATTCAAAGCGATTCTTAGCAAAATTAGGGTTATCTACAAGTTCCCCTTCTTCATTGTGAACTTTTTCTGCTTCTACTTTTAAAATTTGGTTATAGCTGTTTTCTCTACCAGTTTCATCCTTATATTTCTTATAGTCAGCATTGGCATTATAAAGTGCTTCCCACTCAGCTTGAGGAACGAGCAAGTACTTGTCTCCTTGCCGACTTGCAAGGCCTGTTGTGTAAGACCCAACCCTTTTGTTTTGAAGATTTTGTACATCCTTAGATTCTTCTTCATAATTCAAATTTAAGAAGTGGTGGATGGCCTTAACTGTTATTAGGTCTTGTTTGTTCCAAACCGCTCTAAGGTGAACATTGCCCACTACTTCGTTGCCAAAGTGATACATTTCAGGAACCTTATATAAGTCCTTGTAACTTGTGTCCACAGTTTCTGTGTCATTTCCATCTTTGTCTTTTGTATACCTTACAAATTCCCAACCAACAAAGTTGTAGCCAGGTCTTGTTGGTTCAATGACATTCTTAACTCCATCTTGTGGTTCTTTTAAAATCATCTTGTGGACAAATTTAAAAGTGTTATCTTCACCAGTAACTTTTTCTGGATAAGTGTGCGTTTTGCCATCTATTTCAAGTTTTTTAGATTCATCAGAAATATTTTTTGTGCTTAAATCTCTTAAACTTCCGCCATTTGGATCAAATTTTACCTTCCAAATTGTCTCTGGTTCGCCCCACTTGGCGTAGAGAACTTGGTCGTAATGAAGTTTTGTTTCATTTCCGTCTTTTACCAGGTTGTTGCCGGCAGGGTCCAGTGCCCAGCCTAAGAAGCTCCAATCCTCTGGTACCCAATCTGGTCTTTCTGGCACATGTTTTGTATCTAATTGCAAATCCTTTAGTGGCAATTCATAAGGCGCCTCTAAAACATTGTCCTCACCATATTCGCTGTCATTTTTTACTGTCTTCGGATCGTTATTTAGTTTTAACTTGTACTTGTTACGAGAGTAGCTTGCATAATTGTAGGCATTTCTCCCATTAAAGGATTTATTGCTCCAAGGAAAATGGTCGATGTATTCGATCTTGTCGGCGTCGCTTCTAAAAGGCGTTTTTGCCTTTCTCTCTGCATTTAAATCATCAAAAGTTTTCTCGACATCACTATCTTTTCCTAGTCCTACCCATTCTGCCCATCTTGTCTCTTGTTTAAGGGTAAAGCCTTGAAGGTGAGGTAAAATAAAGTCATATTCGACTGTACTGGTGTCACTCTTCCAATAAGACATGTCATAATCGATTTGTTCCTTGCCATCAAAATCATCTTTTATGAAATCAATATGGTGAACAGTGGCAGCTTCATAGTAGCTGGCTCCAAGGGAAATCTCATATTCTCCCCTATCTTTTGTTTGATTTTCTCCTATTGGTATCTTATCTGCGTGACCATGTCCAGAATCGCTATCTGTCCCCATTACATCTTCAGCGTCAACAAAATCTTCTGCACTTAAGCGATAAGGCGGCGTGTCACGAAAAATTTGTGGATAATCAATGTCATTATTATTATTTATATACCAACCTATTAAGCCGTCGTCTCCATAAGAATCGCTACCATCACCTTTCGGAAGGCCTGAAATTTCCGCATCCTTTGGCCATATTCCTTTTAAACTTTGATTAAATCTGACATCTACTTTATAAGGAGATCCTTCCTTCCCTATGACTTGTCCATCTCTTGTTATAATCGGCCAGTAGCTAAAATCTGGATCATCAAGATTATATGCTGTAAAGTAAAGGGTGTAAACTCTACGGTCGTAGTAAACATTGTAGACTGTTTCCCCTGTTGCGGATACAGATTTTTGAACGTTCGGGTCTTTTTCAGATGCATTTTGCTTTTTAGTCAAGTCTGCATTTAAGAAGTAGTATCTGGCAAATTCCTCTTTGCTATTTTGAGCCTTTTCCAAGCGTCCGTCGTTTAGGTCCGGGAAGGTGATGCCATGGATATCTAAATTAGTAAGCTCCGGCGTAGAGCCTGTGTCGGCATCGTCTATTCTTCTTGCGCCGATAAAGTCGTAGCGATCGCGCAAAGGAAGGGTGTCGTCTTTGTCGTCGTAATCAGGTTTTTCAGTCCAAAATTGGATGACGTATTCTGCTTTATCATTTTCAGTCCACTGAGCAGTAAAAGTAAGACCTTCTGCTGGCATGGCATTTTTTATGCCATCTTTGAATTTTCCACCTGGCTCAAAATCTGCTTTGGTAATAAGAGTATCCTTAGAAAGAGTTTGTTTATTGCCAGCTTGGTCAGTATACGTTATATCTTTATTTACCTTCCAGCCTTGTAACTCTGAGCCCAACTTTTTAATATCAAAGTTTAATTTTGGTATTGTTTGTCCATAGATGAGGGTCATTCCTGGCAAGTCAGTGCCGCCATTGGAATCAAAATTTACATCAAAAATAGCACGGTTGTACCGCATTTCTATTTCAAAATCAGCTGAATTTTGGGGAACTTGGGTTGTTAAGACATTGACTTCAGGAACATAGCCTTTGATTCTTTCGTCATCTAAAGCCTTTATAGTGACAACTGTTCCTGTTATCCCATTTTGGTATGTGTAGATATAATCTTTATCTCCATCTCTAAGACCATACTTATCTCTATTTTCAAGCTCTTGGAAAGTGTGTTTGATCTTTATAGTCCCTTGTTTTGCCTTATAAAGATATGGGTGCTCTCTCTTATATTCATTGCCATCCCAGTATCCTTCTCCTTCATTTTCTTTAATGTAGTCATAATTTACAGTAAAGCTTTTTGTAGGCGAAGTATAGCCATCAATAGTTGGCAAGTCTATAGTCTTATTTATCTTATATTTTTCTGCTTCCGTTAAAACTTTTTGTCCTTCATTGCCTTCAAAGTCAGTGTATGTGTAGTCCTCATCACCGACAGTTGCTATATAAGGCTGATAGCCAACGACTTGTTCTTCGTTTCTTGGAACCTTATAGTCTGCACGTATGGTGTAAAGCTTTGGCATATCAGGATTTTTTATAATATCTCCTGCCTTTTTACCTTCCGGTAAGACAAGAGGTTGGATGAATGTCCCTTCCTTAATCTGGTTAATATAGTTTGACTTTTCTTTAACCATATGATTGTGATCAAACGCTTCTGCTAGAGTCTGTATTGGAAATGCGGTAACAAGCATGATCACCGCCAATAATGCACAAACACTTTGTTTCACAAATTTTTTCAAGTCTCTTCCACCTATCTTTCATTTAATTTTTTCATTCCACACAGATCGTGTACACTTACCTCTTTAGCCTTATAATTCTACCAACAATTATAAGTACTCCTTAGTTTATGTCTTTATTGTAATAAATAAGTGGTGTTTTTTCAAGTTATTTGCAAGCTTATAGCAGGTTTTTCCCGCATCAAAATCATCCACCACAATCCCATGGAAAGCTTGGGAAAAATCCTACTTTTAAAAAAGTCTTCTCTATTTACTCCCCAAAAAATTCTTTCTAAAATTTTTTTAAATTTTTTAAATAAAGCTAGCAATTTATAGTTTTTTAGTGTAAAATACTTAATATAGTAATATCGTATATTATATAGGTGTTATAGTATCCGATATCGCTACATAGTAAATTTCAAATCGGCATAATCTATTCTGACAATTTAAAGTGTATATTTTTACTTCAATTTAGAAAGGAGTTAACAATGAATCGTAAAAGCACCCTATTTTTAATGCTTTTACTGACCTTTCTCCTTGGTTTGTTTTCAGGCAAATCGGAAGTTTACGCTCAAGAAGCTACGACGCAACCCGAAACAAAAGTCGAGATCGGTAAGGAAAAAGCAAATGTAAAAAACCCGTCCCAAGAAGCGGCTACGACTTCTTCGGGAGAGGATCTTGAAAAAAAACAAGAGCCTCCAAAGGTAGAAGAGACGAAAAAAGAAGCTACCTCTGTAGAAAAACAAGCTCCGGAAGAATTAAAAGAAGACCAAAACTCTCCTCAAAATTCCAAGGATGCAGTAGTAAAAGAAGCTCAAAAGCCTCAATCCCCTTCTGAAGAAATCCAAGAGGCAGATCCTGAAAAACCTACTTCCAAGCCCGAAACCCAAGACCTTAATGAGGGTGACGGCAAGCCAGAAGCTCAAGATCCTAGCGAGGATACCGAAAATCGAGACGCTTCAGAAGAAAACTCTGAAGAAGCTACAGACCCTGAAACAAAAGAGCCTGCCCTGGAAGCAAAAGAAGAAGAAAAGCTTCAAGCCCTACCAGAAGAGGAAAATCCGAAAGATATCTACTTAAATGGTCAAGATGGTAATGATGAAAATGATGGTTCGAGCCGGGACAAAGCTTTAAAGACCTTTGATAAGGCAAAAGACAAAGCTCGTAACGACAAAAACATCAAAAATATTTATGTTACAGGCACTACTTCTGTGGAAGGCGATGTGAACCTGGATGAAACCAACGCCAAACTTGTCCGCGATGAAAACTTTAATGGCTATTTATTGCGCGTAGAAGATGGAAAAACAGCGAACCTCACTAACATCACCGTTGATGGAAATGCAGACAAGAACGAAAACATCGAAAAGTCTTTAATTGAAGTGAAAAGCGGCGCAACCCTTACCATTGGTGAAGGTGTCGTTTTAAAAAACAATCAAATCAAAGACATTAAAAATACCGCTACTGAAGGTGGAGCAGTGCACGCTAATCACGCTACTGTCAACATGACAGGCGGAAGTATTGAAAATAACCAAGCCACTTATGGCGGGGGAATCTACCTAAATGGATCGACCCTAAACTTCTCTGGCGGGATTGTTCAAAAGAACACTTCTAAAAGAGTTTATGACCGTGCTTATAGCCAAATTTATTCTGCAGGTGGCGGAATCCTGGCAGATGAAGGATCTACTATTAATTTATCTGGCACTGCTACCGTTTCAGGAAACTCTGCTGCAGAAATTGGCGGCGGCATTAGCTTGGGCTCAAACCAAGCAGGACTCACTAGTATCTTAAAGATGACTGGCGGCATTATTGACGGAAACACTGCTGGCGCTTCTGGCGGTGGACTCTTTATTCAAGGTGGCTTATATGATGGTTATCAATCAAAGGCCTATATTTCCGCTGGACAAATTACCAATAACAAAATGGACGGATTAGGCGTAACTGAAAAAGCTTTTGGCGGCGGTGGCATTTATGTCAATGGTGTTTCAGATCCATTTATTTGGCAAGGTACTACTTATCATGGTGTAAATGGTGAGCTTTACCTTAAAAATGTTTTAATTACGAAAAATACATCTGATTTAGAAGGTGCTGGCATGGCAAACTGCCCCATCTCTAAAACCACTATTTATGTAAATAACGGTGCAGCCCTTTATGGTAATACTTCTAAAACCATTGGAAATGAATTATTTATTTATTCTAATAAAAACTTTTGGACCCACAGTGGGGAAGCAAGATATGAACTTTCCAAGTGGATGTTAGGCGGCGCCCCCTTTAACTGGAAGTCTTATACCGGGGAGTCCTTACCCGATGAAAAACTTCAAGGTATTCTTGAAGCAAGTGCTAGTAAACCTAGTTTTTTAGCCCTTAATGTTGATTCTCAAGGCAATGCCTTAACACAAGCCCTTGCCAAAGTTATTATTTCTGGCAACTATTCTGCTACTCGTGGTGGCGGAATTGGTAGTAACGGGACGGTAGTGATTGGTACAGAAGGAGCTACAACAGAAGTTTCTGTAACCAAGAAATGGGAAGACGGAAACAACGCAAAGAGCAAGCGTCCAGACACTATTCAGGTGCAACTCCTTGCCAAGTATAATGGGAAGGAATACCTAGTAGAAACAAGAGAAGTGAGCAAAGAAGAAAATTGGGAAACTACCTTTTCAAATCTTCCTATCTACAATGAAAAGGAAAAAATCATCTACACTGTAAAAGAACTAGGAATTCCAGGTTATGAATCCATCCTCACAGGAGACATGACCCAAGGCTTTACTATTACCAATAAAGAAAAACCTGAAGAACCCAAA
The DNA here is from genome assembly GCA_029983435.1 of Urinicoccus sp. GTDB lineage: Bacteria > Bacillota > Clostridia > Tissierellales > Peptoniphilaceae > Urinicoccus. The sequence continues at coordinate 31,546 of JASBZN010000001.1, forward strand.
ACTAGAGACATTAAAGTGAAGAAAAATTGGGATCTTGTTGGTAGCGAAAAACCTGTAGATAAAATTGAGGTAGAACTTTACCGAGATGGAAACTCCACTGGCAAAAAACTAGAATTAAACGAAGCCAACAACTGGTCTGGTGTCTTTAAAAATTTAGAAATTGCCAGCACAGAAAACCCCTCTAAAGAATATATCTATAGTATAAAAGAAATTGGTGAAAACAAGGGATTGATTCAGTTTGGTGAAAAGACTTTTGTAGTAAGCTACGAAGGAAACATGACAGACGGTTTTACTATTACTAACAAGGAAAAACCAGAAACACCACCAGAAACTCCTCCGGAAACACCTCCAGAGACACCACCAGAAACTCCTCCGGAAACACCAGAAACTCCTCCGGAAACACCTCCAGAAAGTTTTGAATCCTACCCAGAAAAACCCTTAGCACCTCCAGAAACAGAAGAAACAACTCCAGTAAAATCAACTAGCCCTCCAGGAGGCGCTCCCAAAACCTACGACCCAGGCTTTGGAATTTACCTAGCCTTAGCCACAGTATCTAGTTTCGGTTTAGGCATCTTTGGTCGTAAAAAAGAAAATTAAATAAAAAATAATCAACCGATCCTATCTGCTGGGAGATGTAAAATCATCTTCTGGCAGATATTTTTTTGCCATTAAAATCCCATCTTTCCTGATTATTTCTCTGATGTAGCCGATGTTAAGATTTTTGCTATAGAGGTAGCCCTTTCTTTTCTAAGGATGGCAGGCAACCTCATAACACCATAAACTAGATCTTTTCCCATGTCTGTCCTTAACTTCGGTCCTTCCTAAGAATTAGTCATCCAACCGTACTCAAAAATTGCATATTGGTGATTTTTCTCTTCCTCAGAATTTTAATCCATACATTTATACTTATCAATGTATCTAAATAGTTTTAAGCTCATTTTTTTGTATTGAATGGCTCGTTTTTCTTGTGGTTTGGCATCTAGTTTATTTTTATCCGATGCTGTAGAACGTTCGTCATTCTATGGTAGAAAAACAATCGTATGGTTCTCTTTCTTCTAACTGTTTAAGTGGATCCCTTCTTTATTTTTCGTCTTTTTAAAAAAGATATTACAAATCGATGGAAAATAAGTTAGTAAAATATGGCATCATCAGATATAATTGTTTACATAAGGAGGTCATTATGGAAAAGATGTTACTTGGAAAAGCAGATGATCCAGTCTATCTACTTGCAAATAAGGCAAATCAACATGGCATGATTGCAGGAGCGACAGGTACTGGAAAAACCGTCACCTTAAAGGTCTTATGTGAATATTTTTCGTCAATAGGAGTTCCCACAATTTTAACAGACGTCAAAGGGGACCTTGTAAACATGTCCCTTCCAGGAGAAATAAATGACAAGATAAAAGAGAGAATCGATTCTATCGGCATGGAAGGGTTTGAACCTCAAAACTATCCCCTACATCTTTGGGATGTATATGGCGAGGAAGGCGTCCCCCTTCGAATTACAATCTCTCAAATGGGACCTTTGATGCTTGCAAGAGTCTTGGAGCTCAACGACACACAAGAAGGCATTTTAAACATCGCCTTTCGAGTGGCGGATGAAAATGGACTCCTCTTACTTGACTTAAAAGATTTAAGAGCCCTTTTAAACTACTTGTCAGAAAATCGCCAAGAACTTTCAAAAAAATACGGCAACATTGCACCGCAATCCCTTGCCACAATTCAAAGAAAAATTTTAATGGTGGAAGAAATGGGAGGAGAAAAATTTTTCCAAGAACCTTCTGTTAAAATCCAAGACTTCCTCCAAGTAGATACAACAGGCATGGGTGTTGTCAATGTCATTATGGCAAAAAAATTAATCAATCGTCCGGAACTTTACAGCATGTTTTTGCTCTGGCTGCTTTCAGAACTCTTTGAAAATTTGCCAGAAGTAGGAAACCCCGAAAAGCCTAAATGCGTCTTCTTCTTTGACGAAGCACACCTGTTATTTGCAAATGCACCCAAGCACATGGTGGAAAAAATTACCCAAATCGTAAGGCTTATCCGCTCAAAAGGCGTAGGAATATTTTTTATCACCCAAAACCCCATAGATATTCCAGCGGAAATTTTAAACCAACTGGGTAACCGAGTGCTCCATCAACTGAGAGCCTTTTCGCCAAGAGAAATGCAAGCGGTAAAAGAAATGGCCATGACCTTCCGACCCAATCCCAAATTTGAAGTAAAAGACGAAGTTATGAACTTAAAAACAGGTGAGGCTCTCGTCTCAACCCTCTTAGAGGACGGCAGTCCCTCTCCTGTGGCAAAGACACTCATTGTGCCGCCCCACTCCTCCTTTAAGACACTAAGTGAAGAGGATTTAAAATATATTAAAGAAAACTCACCATACTACAGAATCTATAAGGACTTAATAGACAGAGAGAGCGCTTACGAAATATTGGAAGAACAAGCACTTCAAAGTGAAAAAGAAGAACAACTTAGAAAAGAAAGAGAAGCCTTGGAAAAGGAAAAACTTGCCATGGAAAAAGAAAGGTCAAGACAGTACGGACGAAATAAATCCTATGTGGATAAAAGCATTGACTCAATACTTGGCTCTGTAACAAGAACAATTGGCAGAGAAATCGGACGATCCATCATGGGATCCTTAAAAAAGAGGTAAGGTTCTATAACAAGGATAAAATTTCAAAAAATAAAAAGGCTATAAACGAAAAAGTTTGTAGCCTTTTTATATGCTCAACAATATTCTGTTCCTACAAAAAGACCGAGTTTCCTCGGTCTTTTCATACTTTTACTTCATCTGATTAATTCAGTTGTCGAGGCGAATATCTATCCTGTCCACTCTTCCTATCCATCGCCGCCCTTTTCCGCATGCCTCCGGGATTTTACTTTTGAACTGTTTCCACAAAGTATTTTCAAAATAACATTAAATTCAATTTGATGGAGAGCTTAATGTCGTAGCTCAGGCGAGATTTTACGAGAGAGAATCTCGCCTGACTAAGGGAAACCCTAGGATGTTATTGGGACAATTTATTTATTAACAGATCCTCATCCTTAAATTGTTCCTTCTCTATTCCAGAACCTCTGCTTACTTAAGTTCTCTATAAATTTGTCAATATCTTTTATATCCTTGCTTACCATCACTCCATCGGCTTTTTCTTGTTCTTTTTCTAAGATACCGCTGGCATCACCTATAATCCATAAAGGTTTATAGTGCTTAAAGGTTTCACTAACAAATTCACCAATATTTTTACTAAAGTCCTTAGAGGGCTTTTCTGGAACCACAACGATTAAAGCATCTTCCAAAACAGGATGAACCGTTTCGTATCTATGTTTTACTATTTGGCCATCTTTTGTATCTTTCAAGTTCCCTTGAATAATTTCCGCCTTAGCCTTATTGGATTTAATTTTTTCAACTAAGCCTTTAAAGTCAAAAGAGTCGTCGTTGTCGGAATAAATACCTACCTTTAGGGTGTCTGGCTTAAAGACTGTGTTCGCTTGGGAGAATTCTGGCATCCTAAGTTTCAGGGCTTCCTTACTTGGTTTACTACCTGCTGGGTCAAACCCCCGGTCTGGATTTGGTTTTCTCACCCCAACATTTTTGGCAATTTCTTCTGCCATTTCCATATCTACATTGGCAAACATATCCACCACATTTTGCCGAATTTCTTCTCTTTGAACCTTAGATAATTCAAAAGAGAAAGCATTTATAATATGCTTTTGTTCAACTTCACTTACAGACTTATAAAAAGCCGTAGCTTGGCTAAAGTGGTCTCTAAAACTATCGTCTCTGGCCTTTATGGCCTTGCCATCAATCTTTTCTTGGTAGTGCTCATAGCCACCGTCCTCAGGACTTTCATAATATGGAGATTGGTCATCAATACTTGATTTATGGTAGGCTACAGGCCCTTTATTTATCATGTGTTGATGCCATCCATCTCTTTGGTTATTATGAACTTCAGCTATAGGTCTATTTATCGGAATTTGTGCAAAGTTTGGTCCACCGAGTCTTAGCAGTTGGGTATCAGTGTAGGAAAAAAGTCTGCCTTGTAATAGTGGATCATTCGTAAAATCAATTCCAGGAATAACATTACCTGGGTTAAAGGCTACTTGTTCTGTTTCTGCAAAATAGTTGTCTACATTTTTATTGAAGGTCATTTCCCCTATTTTTATTTTAGGAATGTCTTCTTCTGGCCAAACTTTGGTTGGATCTAGGATATCAAAGGGGAAGTCATGTTCCTTTTCTTCTGGAAGTAACTGAACGCAGAAATCCCAAACAGGATAATCCCCTTGGTCAATAGATTCATATAAATCCTTTCTTTGACTATCTGGATCATTACCTGATACCTTTAAGGTTTCATCCCAAACCCTAGAGTGAACTCCCAATTGTGGGTTCCATTGGTATCTAACAAAGGTTGCCTTGCCATCCTTATTTATCCATCTAAAGGTATGAACAGCAAAACCATCAATCATACGGAGACTTAAAGGAATTGCCCTATCACTCATTTGCCACATAACCATATGAGCTGATTCTTGATTACGGGTCACAAAATCCCAAAAAGTATCGTGAGCGGATTGAGCTTGAGGAACTTCTGTATCAGGTTCTGGTTTTACAGAGTGGACAAAATCAGGAAACTTTATAGCATCTTGGATAATAAATACTGGCACATTATTACCAGCTATATCGTAGTTTCCATCTTCTGTATAAAATTTTATAGCAAAACCACGTACATCACGAGGAGTATCTGTAGAACCTCTAAATCCTGCTACAGTAGATATCCTTGAAAATAGAGGAGTTTGTTTATTGTGACCTGAAAATAGACATGCTTTTGTATACTCACTCATATCCTTAGTAGATTTAAAAATACCATGAGCACCCACACCACGAGCATGGACAATTCTTTCTGGAATTCTCTCATG
>JASBZN010000002.1 GCA_029983435.1 Urinicoccus sp.
ACCAGGAAAGGAACCAGCAACTAAAGATGCAACAATAGCTGCAAAAGCAGAAGAAACATCAGCAGAGCCAACAATCACAGAACCAAAAGCAGGAGATACAAGTGTAAGCGGTACAGGAGTACCAGGAGCAACAGTTGTATTAAAAGATAAAGACGGTAACAAGATTGGTGAAGCAACAGTTGGTGAAGATGGTAAGTGGACAGTTGACAATATTCCAGCAGACAAATTAGTTGAAGGCGAAAAAGTAACAGCTGAACAAACAGAACCAGGAAAGGAACCAGCAACTAAAGATGCAACAATAGCTGCAAAAGCAGAAGAAGAAACAGATACCACAGCACCAAAACTAGATGCGAAAGATGATGGTAGCGTAACAGTAACACCACCAACAGATGACGATACAAAAGAAATTTCTGTAACCTACACACCAGAAGGATCAACAGATCCAGTAACAGTTACAGTAACCAAAGGTGAAGATGGCAAGTGGAAACTACCAGAAGGTGTACCAGAAGGAATTACTGTAGATGAAAATACAGGCGTAGTAACAATTCCAGCAAACAAGATAGCAGATGGAACTGACGTAACAGCCAAAGACAAAGCTGGTAACGAATCAGATCCAAAAACAGTTAAAGCTGGAAACAATCCAACAAAACCAGATGATAAACCATCTGCACCAGCAATTACTTGGGGTGGTTATTGGTTCTTAGGTTACAATGAAAACAAAGACACAGAACCAGTAGAAGAGTTAGAACGAGGCAGTCACTTTAGGTATATTTACGGTTATGTCGACAAGACGGTTCGTCCTGAAGGGATGATTACTCGGTCTGAAGCAGCAGCCATGATTGCACGTCTTGCTGGCTTAGATATGTCGGATAAGTCGAAACCAGCCTTTAAGGATACACCATCTGCTTGGTACAACACAGCCATTAATGCAATGGTGAAAAAAGACTTGATGTTTGCCGATAAGGATGGAAACTTTAGACCAAATGAACCCATTACGCGGGGAGAATTTGCAAGGGCTCTTTACTATATCGACCACAAGTCCGATAAGATTGCACCTTTTGCGGATGTAAAAGGCCACGTCTATGAAGATGCTATTAACCAAGCGTATGGAAATGGACGTATTGCAGGATATCCAGACGGAACATTCAAGCCAGAAGCCAAGATTCAACGGGCAGAAGCAGCTCGAATCTTAAATCGCTTTGCAGGTCGTTATGTTCAAGAAAAAGGCATTGCAGATTACAAGGCAAGATTGATTCACTTTACAGATTTACCAACAAGCCATTGGGCTTACTACGAAATTGTAGAAGCAGCTAATAGTCACAGATATCATCGTATGAACAAATACAACATTGAAGAAATGTGGACAGGTTTATTGGATTAAAAGTGAAGAGAGTATAGAAAAAAGAGTCCTTCGGGACTCTTTTTTTGTGGGTTGGATTGCAGTTTGTCGGGGCGGTCCTGTGCCGCCCAATAAACAGAAAAATAAAAGGCTGGTTTGTAGAAAAGGGCTGGACAGGCCAGCCCCTACAGTCAGGGTATTGGGTTTATAAAAGGGATCAGATGAACCAGCCCCAACAAAGGAAAGGTTGGTTTATAGGAAGGGTCGGACAAGCTCTATAGATAAGGAGTATTTTACAACCAATAGAATATACAAAAAAATAAATGTGTTACAATGTATTCAGAGGTGAGGAGATGAAAACTGTATCTGTACGTTTAAATAAAGAAGAAGAAAGAGCTTTTTCTGCTTATGCAGATATTATGGGCCAACCCTTATCGACTTTGTTTAAGAAATTGATGGAAGAGCGTCTTGAAGATGAGTTTGATTTAAAGATTGCAGAAGATTTTGTTCATAGGGAAGCCAAGGGAGAAGTGGAAACAAGACCTATCGAAGAGTTATTTAAAGAGCTTAATTTATGACTTACCAACTAAGGACAGACAAGAAGTTTGATAGGGCCTTTAAAAAGCTCGATCCTTCGGTTCAGCGAATGCTTAGGGATTGGATAGAGAAGAATTTAATGGATTGTGAAGATCCAAGAAATTATGGGAAGGCTTTGGTTGGTAATTTCAAGAATATTTGGAGATATCGGATTGGAAATTACCGACTTTTATGTAAAATCGATGATGGCGAACTTGTTATTTTTGCATTGAATGTAGGGCATGGCAAAGAAATATATAAGTAAGGAAAAGTTTCTTGAGAAGGGCTGGACAGGCCAGCCCCTACAGAGGAGAGATCGGTTTGCAGAAAGGACCAGACGATCCAGTCCCGAAAGAGGGGTTATGAATTTTGTAGGGGCGACCCTGTGTCGCCCGCTAAACATAAAAATAAAAAGGCTAGATTGCGATAAATTTGCAATCTAGCCTTTTATAAATTGGTGGACAGTACTGGACTTGAACCAGCGACCCCTACGATGTCAACGTAGTGCTCTACCAGCTGAGCTAACTCTCCGTATTTACTTTCTTCTATTTTACTAGAGCTTTACAAAAATAGCAAGTCTTCCTTTCCTTTTCATTTGCTTGGGGCCATAGTATAATAGAAGCAAGGAGGGAGAAGATGATAGACAAATTAGAGGCTCTTGGCCAGGGGATTCAATTTATCTTGCTATTGGGTCTTGTGTTTCGCTCATTAACAAAAGGACAATTGGATCAGACTTTTTTTATTTTACTGGGTGTCTATTTTATTCTTTCAGGGATGATGCGCTTAAGAGCTTTTTTTCAAGAGAAAAATCAAATGGACTTATTTCTAGGCCTGAGTCAGGGCTTGGCAGGAATTTTATTCTTTTTTATCCAATAAAAAAACGCCTAGTTTTAGGCGTTTTTTCCATTATTTGTTGATTAAAACTTTGTTCCCATTGGGGTTCCATTGGACGGAATAGCCCAATTGTTCGGAAATAAACCGAATTGGGACGAAGGCTCGGTTTCCCCGGATTTGAACAGGGGCATCCAAGCTAACGGTTTTATTTCCTACAAAGGCTTTATTGCTCCCAACAAATAATTTAAGGGTAGGAAAATTTTTCCTTTGGATGATGATAGCTTGTTGTTCTTCAATCCAATCCACATTAAAGCCCAACTCTTCTGTGATGTAGCGCAGAGGCACATAGGTTCTGCCGCTTTCGACGTAAGATTTTGGCATGGCCGGGACATGTTGGCCATTAATGAAAATAGCTGCGTGATCACTGGCAAATACTGCATTGGACCATAAGGAGAGAATGAGAAGAACAAAAACGAATCGTTTTTTCAATGGTGTTCACCTCATTTTCTATAGTTTTATTATACATGATTCTGGACGGGGGAAAAGGGTAAACACCATAGTAACATTAAATTGTAATATACTTGTAATAGAAGATGTCAAAAGGAGGGTATTTTGAAAAAGATTGTTTTTGCCGGAGGATGTTTTTGGGGCGTCCAAGGGTATTTTAAACAAATCCATGGCGTTTTAAAAACGCTGGTGGGTTATGCCAATGGAAGGGGTCAGGATCCCAACTATGAAGAAGTTTGTCAGGGGAGTACTGGCTTTGCAGAGGCTGTTGCTATCAGTTATGACGAGGGAGAAATTTCTCTAGAGGACTTGGTTCGCCATCTCTTTCGGGTGATTGATCCAACGAGTTTAAACCGTCAGGGCAATGACCGAGGGGTTCAGTATCGGTCGGGAATTTACTATACTTCAAAGGAGGATAAAGACTTGATTTTACCAGTGGTAGAGGAGCTGGCAAAAAAATATTCCAAGCCCTTGGCCTTGGAAGTGAAGCCTTTGGAAAATTTTTACCCAGCAGAAGACGACCACCAAGATTATTTGGATAAGCATCCTGGTGGCTACTGCCATGTGGACTTATCCTTGGCCCAAAAGCCCTTGGAGGATGCGGAAGAAATAAAGAAAAGAATCGGTCCCATGGCCTATAAGGTCTTGCGGGAAAATGGGACGGAACCGCCTTTTTCTCATCCCTATTATAAAAAGCAAGGGCCGGGAATTTTTGTAGACAAGCTGTCAGGAAAGGTCTTATTTTTATCTAAGGACCAATACGAAGCGGGATGTGGCTGGCCATCTTTTACCAAGCCTGCAAGTCCGGAAGCGGTGAATTATCAAAGGGACACTTCCCATGGCATGGTTCGCAAAGAGGTTCGGTCTTCCTCTTCTAAGGGGCATTTGGGTCATGTCTTTACCGATGGGCCCCAAGAGGCTGGAGGTTTACGCTATTGTATTAACGGTGCTGCCTTAGATTTTATCCCCTTTGATGAGATGGAGGAAAAAGGCTATGGAGCATATATGGATAAAGTAAAGGAGCTGGGAAAAGATTCGTGAAAAAACCAATAAGAGAAATCGAACGAAGTCTCATTAAAACTTATCGAAAGGGGATATGGGTCCGGTTTATTCGGGCGGTCCAACAGTATGAGCTGGTGGAAGAGGGAGACAAAATTGCTGTGGCTATTTCTGGTGGCAAGGATTCTTTAACTCTTGCCAAGCTTTTTCAAGAGCTTCAGCGCCATGGCAAGCAAAACTTTGATTTGGAATTTATCTGCATGGATCCAGGTTATAAAAAAGAGATTCGCCAGAGCGTAGAAGAGACTTGTGAAGGGTTGGGGATTCCTGTAAAGGTCCACGATAGCGACGTCTTTGAAGTCGCAGATAAAATGAGCAAGGGCGGAGCTCCCTGTTATATGTGCGCCAGGATGCGCCGGGGGAACCTCTACAACCGGGCCCAAGAGCTGGGATGCAATAAATTGGCCCTAGGTCACCACTTTAACGATGTGATTGAGACCATTTTAATGAATGTCCTCTACAGCGGAAATTTTAAGACCATGATGCCGAAATTACATGCTAAAAATTTCCCGGGTTTGGAGCTCATCCGCCCCATGTATTTAATCGAAGAGGAAGATATTATTCGCTTTATGAATTCTACGGGCTATCAAGCCATTGATTGTGCTTGTACGGTAACGGAGAAGAAGGATTCCAGTACCCGTTTTAAGATGAAGCAGTTAATTGCTGATATGAAAAAGGACAATCCCAATGTAGATATTTCCATTTTTCGATCGGCGGAAAACGTCAATGCCGACGCCATTATTGGCTGGATGAAAAATGGCGAGAAGAAAAGCTTTTTAGATTACTATGATTCCTAAAAAATAGGGAGACTAGCTTGAAGAAAAGGTTAGCATGGGGTAAAATGAACTTGAGTAAGTAAAAAAATTTGGAGCCTATTTTAGGGAAAGGAAGAGAAAATGAAGAATCCATTAACTGTAAAAATTAATGATCACCTAACTTATATTGGGGTCAATGATCGCTATACCCATCTTTTTGAAGGAATGTGGCCGTTACCAGACGGTGTTAGCTACAACTCTTACCTCTTAGACGGGGGAGATGAAGTTTGCCTACTAGACTGTGTAAAGATTCCATCCATCGATGAATTTTTATCCAATATCCGAGCAGTCTTGGGAGATCGGGACTTGGACTATGTTGTGGTTAACCACATGGAACCAGACCATACGTCTTCCCTACCTGTTTTGGTAGAGCGGTTCCCCAATATTAAGATTATTGGAAATAAAAAGACAAAAGAGTTTTTAAATAACTACTATGACTTAACAGAAAATATTATTGTAGTAAAGGACGGAGAAGAAGTAAAAATTGGAAACACTTCTTTGACTTTCTATACAACTCCGATGGTTCATTGGCCAGAGTCTATGGTGGCCTATGAAAAATCAGAAGGAATTCTTTTTTCCCAAGATGCTTTTGGAGGCTACGGAACTTTAGACGGTCCAATTTTTGATGATGAAATCAACTTTGACTTTTATAAAGATGAAATCATTCGTTACTATACCAACATTGTTGGGAAGTATTCTGTCCAAGTGGTGAGGGCTCTAGACAAGTTAAAAGACTTGGATATTAAAATGATTTGTCCTGACCACGGAATGGTTTGGCGAAAGAACCCCAGCGTCATTGTGGACCTCTATGCCAAATTATCGAAACAAGAAACAGAAAATGGCGTCTTGCTTGTTTATGGATCCATGTATGGCCATACAGAAAAAATGGCAGAGATGATTGCTCGGAGTATGGCTGATGAAGGAATTTCCAATATCCGTATCCGGAATATTTCAGAATACCCCTTAAGTAATCTCATAGCAGAAGCTTGGAGATATCGAGGAATTATTTTAGGATGCCCAACCTACAATGTAGGGCTTTTCCCACCCATGCACCACTTAGTTTGGGATCTCGGTAAGCAAAAAATGAAAAACCACACCTTTGGTTATTTCTCCTCCTACTCTTGGGGAGGTGGGGCTGAAAAAGAATTTGCGGCCTTTGCAGAAAAGAGCAAATGGGAAATTTTAGAAACAAAACCCAATGTCAAGGGTGCGTTAAAAGAAGAAGATATTGAAGATTGCATTCAATTGGGTAAGGAAATGGCAGCAGCCCTAAAAGAACACTACCCAGAAGAATACAAATAAATAGACCAAATTTTAGGAAAGAGGACCTTGTTTCTCTTTCCTTAAATTAAATAAGGAGATTGTTATGAAGAAAAAATTGTTCGGACTTTTAATATTAGCTGGTCTAGTGCTTTCTTTTCCAATGCAAGCCCAAGGAGCAGGATCCATTAAAATTTGGGTGAAGGGTAACTTTGTAAAATCCGATGTTCCTGCCTATGCAGACAAGGAGCGGACCATGGTTCCTTTGCGGTTAGTTTCTGAACACCTAGGCAAAAGGGTAATTTGGCATCGAGAAGATCCAAATATTATCGTCATTACAATGATAAAGAGGGTAAGGAATCCAGATCTATCACCATGTGCATTGACGAAAGACTAGTTTTTCTTGGACAAGGCGGAAAAGAAAAACGTCTGATGCTGGACCATGCCCCAGAAGTAAGACAAAATCGGACCTTTGTACCCCTAAGAAATGTAGCCGAACTCTTTGGAGAAAAAGTTTCTTGGGACCAAGCCAACCAAGTAGCTATTGTGGGAGAAGGCTATCATCTTGGTCAAACAAAAAAACCCGCGACTTCAAAAGACTTTCTTCCCTATCTTTATAATCAAAAAATGGCCCAAGGAAGCCTAGAAGAAAAAATAGCCTATGAAAAGGCTATGGGGAGCAAAGCGTCTACTGCTTTTCCAGGCTATACCAATAAGGATGTAGAAGTGGCCCTAGCTTGGTTATCCTACCATGCTTCCGGTAACTTCGACGACTTTAGAATGGAAAAAAACGCCATTGACCTCTTAAAGGCAGGGAAACTTTACTATAGCATGACAGAGCCTGGTACAGTTCTTGGCGGTCGAACCACAGAAAAAGACCTAACCTATCCAAGAAGGTACACGCGCCTATATAATGACGATTTTATGGCAAATATGGTTCACTTTGCCTACTATCCAAACTTCGATGGAACCATCGACACTTTCCGCTTCCCTCTCCATGACCACTACCTTACGAGAGAAGAAACGGTTAACGACTACCAAAGAATCTTTAGCCATCCGAAAAAAGTTTCTCTAGGAAACTTCTCTAAGAAAGAGGTTGAAGAAATCTTAAAAAGAGTGGATGGAGATAATGAGTAAAAATTAATTTTAAAAGCTATAAAAAAGCCGCCCAGAGGGCGGTTTTTTTAATCTGCTTGTATACCTGTAATAGTTTTGTTTTCTGGATTTAGGACAAAGACATTCATCTCATATAAATGTGCATCATCTTCAATAAACTGGTAAGCATCTTGATTGATTAGAGCATCTTTTTCATTCCAATATTGTTCAATAGTTTTATTTAGTGGCATTAAAACATAGTGGTTATTTTTATAAACAATATGGTTTAATTTGGATGGAACAAGTTTATACTTACCGTCTCTAGTATATAGATTATACAATAAGGAGTAGGTTGTTTTGTCTTTGTTGTCAGACAAAGTTAAAAGGTTTTTTGTCGTATCATATTTTGAATTAATATGAAAGCCGTTAATTAATTCTTTTAAAGGGACATAATAGTCGTTATCAACGTAAAGATGAGGAATAAAATTATCCTCTTCATTCATATAAATTCCATCGCAAGAGATACCCCTAGGTTGAAAAATTATCTTACGATTTAATTGAGAATCGGTAAGAATGATTCCAAGACCTCCACCGCCAAAATTATAGGTCTGACGATCAATACTATAAACCCACCCCATTCCTTGAGTTAAGTCTTTAAGGGAGACTAAAGTCTTGTTTCTTACAGATTGAGTTTTTACTGAAAAATTTTTATTTCGATATTGAATTTGTAAACTTTCTTTTTTCTGAATTGGAGAATAGTCTTCGCCAATGGCAACAGTATAGTTTTCTTGATCCCAAGAAACGACTTGCTCCATAAGTTCTGTTACAAATCGGATGGGGACAAGAACTCTATTATTTATAACTTTTGGGGAAACGTCCATGGTGAAATGTTTGTAATCATTGCCATCTAAGATATTAACATTTTTTTGATTTAGAGTGAGCTCTAAATATTTTGTTCTATCTATATTTTGTGAATGGAAACCAATAATAATTTTATTACTTTTTTGTATCCATTGGACTTTAGCTCCTAAACTTTCGCTAATTACTCGAATGGGGACGAGAATGCGTTCATTATCTATATAGGGAGCAACATCGGTATTTACATAATCTCCATTTATAAATATTTTTATTTCTTTTTGAGCGGATAAGGAGATAGGCATTAATAAAACAATAAGCAAAAATAAAGGTAAAAATTTTTTCATCATAATAAGCCTCTTTCATGATAAATTAAAGTGCCCTAGTCAAAAATATTAAAAACCAATTTATGGATTCAGAATCTTAAATAACATTTTAAGAGATTTAATAGATTCTAGATACAAAATTATAGAGTAATTAGTTAAAAATATTTTAATCTAAACTTAAGGCAAAAAGATCCATGTCTGATAAGTTTAAGTATTCTACTTTTCCTTGGTCGACTTTTCCTGTAAATTCTGGGTTGATGGGGAGTTGCAAAGTGGATTTAATTTCATAGCTAGAAGCTAAGTCTTTTAGTTTACTGGGGCCATAAATTTCTGTTTTTTCACCGCAATGGGGGCAGACAAAATAGGACATATTTTCTACTAGGCCCAAAATGGGGATATCCATTTGAGAGGCCATGTTGATGGATTTTTCAACAATGAGACCCACTAGGTCTTGGGGGCTTGTCACTAAGACTACGCCGTCAATGGGAAGGGACTGGAAGATAGTTAAGGCGACATCGCCAGTTCCTGGTGGCATATCCACGATTAAAAAGTCCAGGTCACCCCAGGTGACATTTTCGTAAAATTGTCGGATGATTTGGCTTACTAAAGGGGCTCGCCAAAGGACGGGAGTTGCTGGGTCGTCTAGGATGAGGTTGACACTCATGACCTTAATGCCGCCCTTGGAAATTTGGGGAATCATGTTGGTGCCGTCGCTAGTTGCATTTTCTTTCAGACCAAAAGATTTGGGAATGGAGGGGCCAGTAATATCGGCGTCTAAAATCCCTACTCGGTAGCCTTGTTTTTTCAAAGAGGAAGCAAGTAAAGAACTGACAAAGCTCTTTCCAACGCCTCCTTTACCGCTTAAAACGGCAATAACTTTTTTAATGGATGATTGGGAGTTGGTTTGTAGTTTTTCCATAGATGTTCACTTTCTTTCTATAAAATTTTTAGAAGACTTGGTCTTCTAGTTGTAGCTTAAAGGCTTAGCCCTTAATGGTAAAGGCTTTTTTAAAGTCGCCATCTTTAAAGCCAAAGACTTCTTTAAAGCCAGCGTCTCTTAATTGCTTTAGGGCTTCTGGGGTATGGGTTCCAATATCTCGAGCCACATGGGCATCGGACCCCATGGTAATGATGCGGCCGCCTAAGTTATAGTATTTTTCTAAAATCCAGGGCTTGGGGTGACCGTAGCCAAGGCTTCGGCGTAGGCCTCCAGTGTTAAATTCAATACCACGGCCAGATCGGATGATTTCTTTTAAAATTTCTTCAATAATAGGGGCAAAGGCTCGGTCGTCAAGGGGCTTGGGATGGCCCATCGTGTAGCCTACGTAGCGGTCAATATAGTCAATGTGACCTAGAACGGTGAAAAAGTCATAGATTTTAACACATTCTAGCATGGTTTCGTAATAGAGACGGTAGGCTTCTTTTAAATTCCGCCCAGGAAAATATTCTCCGCTCCCAATGTCTTGAAGTTCTACAGAGTGGATGCTGCCAATGATAAAGTCAAAGGGATAGGAAGCCAGGTCCTGCCTATTTTTATCCACCATTTGGGCAATCATTCCTAGCTCTGCCCCAAAGAGGATATCTAAATCGGGGTATTTTTCTCGGTAGGCTGGTAGGGTTTTAAAATAGTCTTCTTTATCAAAGACAAATAAGTTTCTTTCGGGGTTTGGATAGGGATCCAGATGGTCTGTAAGGGCAATAGATGTTAAGCCTAGGTCCCTGGCCCTGGTAAAAATTGCATCTAGATCTTCATTGGAATCGGCAGAAAATTTAGAATGGATGTGATAATCAATCATAAGAACCTCCTCATAGGGTTTCTTTTCCTATACTTCTATTATACTCTACTTGTCTTTATTTTACAGAAGAAAGGGTAGAGATGGGGAAAAGTTTTTGTCAAGATTTAGAAAAACTGATTGAAAGTTTTTCTTGGGGGTATTATAAAATAGACAGGATTAGAGTCCTAAAGTACAAGTATGGAGGAGATAGAATGATTTTATTTGATGTATTTGAAGAAAAGAAGAGAGAGTATAACAGAAAGAAAAGATTAGAAACAGCAAGCAAGGTTGCTTTTGGATCTTTGCTTGGTGTAACAGCAGGTATTTTATTTGCACCAAAGAGCGGAGAAGAAACTCGCGCAGAACTTTCTGAAAAATCTAGAGAATTAGCAGAAAAAGGATCTGAACTTGCTAGAGACACTGCTGAAAGTGTTCAATTTAGAGCCTACGAAGCTGGCGAAGCAGTAAAAAGCACTTATGAAGATTTAAAATTACGGGCAGCAGTTAAAAAAGAAGATTTAAAAGATGACGTAGAAATTGCTAAAGCCAAAGCAAATGCCATTGGAGAAATCGTTCGAGAAAGTGGAGCTGAAATCAAAGAAGAAGCAGGTAAAGTTGGCGAAGAAGTAAAAGAATCTGCTAAAGAAATTGGCGAAACAGCAAAAGAATCTGCTAAAGACGTCAAAGAAGAAACAGAAAAATCAGCTAAAAAAATTGGTAAAGAAGTAGAAAAATCCAATAAAAAAATTGAAAAGGAAGTAAAACACTAAGGTTTAGAAGAGGTGAACTGTGGGCGCGACAATAACAATCAGTGATTTACTTCAAATCATTTTATATGTAGCTGGTGCGGCTGTTTTGATTTACCTAGCACTGGTTTTAAAAAATGTATTTAAAATCACTGGAAAAGTTAAAAATTTATTAGAAGAAAATGAAATTGCAATTAACGATTCGGTAAAGAGATTCCCATCCATTACCAATAACGTAGATAAGATTTCAACAGATGCAGCTTCAATTAGTGGAGAAGTAGACGGACTTGTCACTACCATTAAACCTGAAGTGGAACGCTTGTCTGGAAGTATTTCCAAAGTTTCTGACACAGTAGACAACCTAACAGGTCGGGTGGATGAAACTTCTCTAAGAGTAAGAGATACGGTGGATGATATTTCTGGGACTATTTCCGATACGGCAAAGACAATTTCTGTCAATGCCAATAACGTCATTGACTACTTTTATATTTTAAGAGAAGTCATTGATGCTTTGCGAGATGTCTTTTTTAAATAAGAAGAGGGCCTCAGCTGCCATAGGTGCTGGGGTCTTTTTTTGTGGCTATGGGAACACTTTCTTTTACCAGGGGAAAATGAAAACGGGGAAAGCAAGTAGGATTTGGGATAATGCTGGAGGAAAATAGAGAAAATCAAGGATTGTGAAATCCTTTACCCACTAGACAAAAAATGGACCGCCGAGTATAATAGTAACATGAGAGGAATGAGTGCGTTTGGAAAAAGTAAAAATCATTGCAAACCCGTCTTCAGGAAGAGAGCAAGCGATACATAAAATTAGCCAGCTAATAGACTACATGAGTCGAGATTCTTGGGATATCCAGCTTTTATTTACCCAATCAGCCGGAGATGCCAGTCGCTTTGCCTGTCAAGAAGATGGGGAAGATATTATCGTCTGTATCGGAGGAGATGGTACTTTAAATGAGGTTGTCAATGGCATTTACCACAAAGAAAGACCTGTCGATTTGGCAATCTTGCCATCAGGGACGGTAAATGATTTTGGCTCTTTTTTAAATATCCCTCGTGATGTGTCTAGTTTTTATCGGCTCCTGCAAAGGCGCCAGGTAAAGAAGGTAGATTTAGGCCTGGCCAATGACCGGGTCTTTGTCAATGTGGCAGCAGGGGGCTTTTTATCAGAGATTGCCTATACTGTGCCAGATGAACAAAAAGCTCGACTGGGTCGGATGGCTTATTATATTGAGGGAGCCAAGGAGTTTGTTGGAGGTTTGGTTCATAAGGATCGGACCTTTGAATTACAGGCAAAAAACAAAAATTTTGACAAAACAGTCCAAGCCAAGGTGTTTATTATTGCGAATTCAACTTCTGTTGGAGGCTTTAAAAATATTGCTCCTACGGCAGAGGTTCAAGATGGGCTTTTGGATGTTTTAATTTTAGAAGATGTAGATTTTAATGAAACTATTGAGATTTTAACGGGATTTTCAAGTGGTCGGCACATTCACCATGACCGGATCACTTACCTACAAACAGATGAAATTACCCTGACTTCTAAGCAGGATATCATTGTTGATTTAGATGGAGAAAAATATCAACCCTTACCCATGACATTTCGGGTAATTCATCAAGGCTTAAACGTATTAGTCTAAAGGAGGAAACCATGACGTCCACAATCAAAGATGTTGCTAAAATGGCAGATGTATCAATTTCAACAGTATCTAGGGTCATTAATGATTCGAAACCAGTTAGTCCCGAAGCCAGAAGGCGGGTTCTTCATGCCATTGAAGTATTAGACTACAAGCCCAATGAAGTTGCCAGAAGTTTGGTAACGAAAAAATCCAACCTTATTGGGGTTATTGTCAATGACATTGGAAACACCTATGTGGCCCAAGTTTTAAGAGGGGTTGAAGAAATTGGCCGGATGTTCAACTACGATATTCTCCTATCCAGTTCCTATGGGGACTTGGATGTGGAAATGAAATTTGCCAACTTGTTTAGCCAAAAGCAAGTGGAAGGGATTATTCTTATTTCAGACATCTTAAATGAACGTTTGATGTTTAAGTTGGATGAGTTGATGATTCCCTATGTTGTCATTAACCGCTTTTACAACATCGAAGATGCAGCAACAGTAACCATTAATAACAAAAACGCTACTTATAAGATGACCCAATACTTAATTGATGAAGGTCATGAAAAAATTGGCTATGTGGCTTTAAGAAAAGATATGGACCGGACCAACGAAACCTATAAGATTAAGGGCTATAAAGAAGCCATGCGGCAATGCAACTTAAAACCCCATGTCATCTATTCAGAAGGCTTGGGAAGAGAGGATGCCCTCGATGTAATGGAAGATATTTTAGATGATGTGAAGGACGGAAAGTACACAGCTCTTTTCTGTACCCAAGATATTTTAGCGATTCATATCATGAATGAGTTGTCTGACCAAGGGATTCGGGTGCCAGAAGATGTAAGTGTTTGCGGTTTTGGAGGCACTAGTTTATCAGAAATTGTTCGGCCAACCTTAACCACTGTCAAGGAACCTTTTTACGACATTGGGGCTGTGGCTATTCGTAAGCTCTTAAAGAGCGTGGAAGAAAAGGAAGAACTTAAGAAAGATACCGTCTTTTTACCTGTAGAAATATTAAAACGTAACAGTGTCCGATCTCTATAGAAAGGCGATTGTTATTTCCAAGACCTATCTGCCGGCATTGGGCCTGGCTATGGAACTGACCCAGCGGGGGATTCCCACAGAGCTTTCTCAAGAGAAGGTGCCGCAAGTGGAAGGAACCCTGATGATTTTAGAGCTGGATGGGTACTTTACTTTTTCCTTAAATGTAACGGACAAAAAATTGGCTTTGGATTCTTCTAAGGAGGAAGTCATTGCTTTTGTGGATGAAATATTAAAAGAAGTTCCCTTAGAGTTTGACCATCTAACAGAAAGGGAACGAAGCTTGGTTCGTGGCATACTACAGGGGCTAACGAATAAAGAAATTGCAGGAAAGTTATATTTAAGCGAAAAGACAATTCGGAATAATTTGACGACTTTATACAGGAAGTTAAAAATAAGCAGAAGAGAAGAATTAACCATACGGTTTAATGGTGGTTTAAAGAGGTGATTGTTTGCTAGAAGAAGGAAAGGTACAGGTTTATACGGGAAATGGAAAAGGCAAGACAACGGCAGCCCTGGGCTTAGCCGTTCGAAGTCTTTGTGCTGGAAATAAGGTTGTGATTGGTCAATTTATTAAGGGGATGGACTATAGTGAACTAAAGTTGCCAGACCACTTTGACCGTTTGTCTTTGGAACAATTTGGCCGGGACTGTTTTGTCTATCGAAAACCTACAGACCAAGACTACCAACTGGCTTCGAGAGGTCTTGAGAAGATGAGGGCCTACTTACAAGATCCATCCATTGACCTGTTAATTTTTGATGAGATAAATGTGGCTTGCGAATACAAGTTAATTGATCCCAGGGAAGTTGTGGAAATGATAAAGAAAAGACCCAAGACCATGGAAGTTGTCTTAACGGGTCGGTATGCTCCACAGGAATTTATTGACTTAGCAGACCTTGTAACAGAGATGAAGGAAATTAAGCACTACTATAAGCAGCAGGGTCTTAAGGCGAGACTGGGAATTGAATATTAAGGAGTGGTTCCAGGTGAAAAAATTTGGCCTAATATGTTTGTGTATTTTACTCTTTGTTCCATCCCTTGTTTTTGCTCAAGATGTTACTGGGAGTTTGATTCAACCAGGAATCTATCGAGGGAAAAAGGGGCAGGTATTAACCTATACTTTTGAGTTGAACTTAAAAGATGGCTATGAAAAACGTTTAAAGAGTTTCAACCTTTCTCTTATGATGGATGAAAACTTAAAGGTAAAAACGACTCGGGCTCGGGACTTAAAGGAGAGTAACCAGTGGAGGTTAAATAAGTCGACCCTAAGCGGCAAGGATGTTGTAAACTTTTCTGTGGATGATGTTCGTGTTTTAAATAAGGCGAAAAAAGTTTTTGTGGATATTGATGTAACCCTGCAAAAAGATTTAAAGGATAGTAGCAGTTTAAAAAACACCTATGTCCTTTACTACGCCGACAAGGTGGGTAACGAATCTTCAGACCAAAAAGAACTCATCACCACCCCTACTAAAGAAAAGGCAAGCTTAACAGTGGAAGCCCTAGGCTCTGGAGAAAATGTTCTAAGAGGCAAGGGGCCCAAGAATACAAAAATCACCCTCTACCGGGGAGATAAAATTATTGGAGAAACGTATAGTTCAAAAACTGGAAACTTTGAAATTGTCATTAATCCGCAAGTAAAGGGAACTTCCCTTCGAGTGGAAGCTTTGGACGAAAATAAAAAACTTTTAAAAGTGGATTTCGTGGTTGATGGAGGTAAAATGTCTCCTCCTACCGATAGGGTAGAACAAGGAGAAAGCAAGCTTTTATCTCCAGAAAAGAGCCAAGAACTCCGAGACTTTTTGGACTATGGAAAGCAATTTTCTCTAGAAGGCCTTCCTATTGAAGGTGTTAATCGTTTTAAGGCTTACCTGGCCATGGGAGACTATATTTTAGTTAAGACTGGAGCCCAAGATCAAGAAGCAGATGAGCTCTTGAATAAGCTAAAGGGGGATATGCAAAAACTCCAACCAGCTTTTATGAAGGGGAAAACGGATAAAAAGTTTGCACCCAATGACTCCATGACAAGGGCTGAAGCAGCAAGTGTTCTCTTCCAACTCAAGGGAAATTCCATGGGACCCTACTATTCCAACTTTAAGGACGTGAAGCAAGAAGCCTGGTACGCCGAAGCAGTGGGCTTTGTGGAATCTGCAAACTTGATGACTGGGACGGGGAATGATCGATTCCAGCCCAACAAAAAAATTACCAAGGCAGAGTTTGCTGCCATTATGAGTAAGCTCTTAGATAAAAAGGAAGAAGGACCTTCTTCTTGGGTCAGGATTCCCCAAGACATTGAAAGAAAAGAAAGCTTCAGGGATGTAAAAGAAAATCACTGGGCCTACGGGGCGATTCAGGAAGTTAAGGACCGGGGAATTGTCCGCGGAGATGAAAGGGGACTTTTCCATCCAGAAAAAACCATGTCTCGGGCAGAGTGTTGCTCCATGCTTATTGGGGGCCTTTACACAAAATCACCCTTGGCTGAAAAATATGGGTTTAATCCCTACAAAGATGTTAAGAAAAATCATTGGGCCTATGGTTTGATTCTCCAAGCAACGGGAAATGACCTAGGGAAAGTGGAAAATAAAAGATAAAACAGCTTTTAAAAGTAAACCTCTTTACTGAAAAATTAGTAAAGAGGTTCTTTTTTTATAAGGTTTGCCATAAAAATGGGGCAGGTTTGGAATGACTTTAGGCAAAATAAAATCGAGTAGGCGTATACCTACTCGATCTTTTTTCTTTTAAAGGGCAAGAGTTTAATCGGCCTTATTTTCCAAGACCCGACTGGAAATCCACCCTTGGGACAGGTCTCCTTGGGGGCTTTGAGCTTCTACGTGGCACCAAATCCGGTCGGTCTTTTCAATGACGGTTTCATAAATATAGACATTGGAATTTTTTGGTAAACTTAAAAGAATTTCTGCATCCAGGCTGGGCCCCTTTCGGAGGTTGGCATGGTCTTCGTTAACCAGTTGGAAGGAGTGAAGTAGGTCGGAGGCTTTTTCGCTGAGCTCTGCCCGCTTCTTATCTTCTGAGCTCAGGGGTTGACTCAGGCGTTCTTTCTCTTTTTCTTTTTCCTTAATTTCATTTAAACGAGCCCGTTGGGCTGGGGAAATGGTGTCAATTTCTAAGATTTGGTCCAAGAGGTTAAGCCCTTCAGCGGAGTTAGGCAGGGTATTTAGGAGCCGGTGGAGAAGGTCCAGGGCCTGGTCGATTTGGTTTTGGTCCAGGTACTCTTGGGCCGTACTTAAGATTTTACTTTCTAAGTTGGCGATGTGCTCATGGGCTTCATTGTAGCGAAGACCATCTTCTGGCAGGACTTTTGTAAAGTGGTTTAGGGCCACAAAGGGGTCCTTGGCATCTAAGACGGATAGGCCCATTTCAAAGTGAGCCTTGGATTCGATTAAAGAATCCAAACTCTCTTGGCGAGAAGCCAGATCTTCTGGAGCATGATCCGATAGATTTTGATAAAGAATTTTGGCTTCTGCAAGCTCGTCTGCTTCGATGAGCTCGTCTGCTTTTTTTAGTTGGTAGTTTTTATAAAGGTTGGTGGTTTTAAATTGGGTGTGGGTCAAAAGGAGTAAAAGACTGGCTAAAATCAAAACTAAAACGAAGAAGAAAATGTCTTTTTTTGTTCGAAACTTCATGGTGTCCAAGGTCTGACCTCGTAACTTTTGCAGCATATTTTCTGAAGAAAGTTGAGGTTTTTCCTTTGGAGGAGCTGGCGTTTCTTCTGCAACGGGATTTAAGGCGGCAGAAATTTTTTGGTCAATAAGGGGTTTGGTGAGGGTATTTAAAACATAAAACTTATTTCGATGGCAGTGACCACATTCAAATTCGGCCCGTAGGTTGGTAGAGCCACAAATACACCGCCAGGAAGTCTTTAAGTTTTCCCCGTAGGTGATACAGTCTGGGGCGATGTAGTCCTTCATCTCTTGGTGTTTTTCTAGACTAATAATGGGAAGCTCATAGTAGCTTTGGTCGGAAGATTGGTAAAGAGACTCCGTCGTATCATCAAAGACGGCAGACTGGATTCCAATGTCGATTTGCCGAGCAATATGGAAGCGTTCATCCAAGGGGAAAGGTTTAAAATAATAGAGCTGGTGGGGTTCGACAATGGCATCAGGGGCAGAAAAGCTAAAGGATGCTCCGTCGAAAAGGGGCTTGGAAAATTCATCATAAAAGTTGACAGAAAAAACGAAGTTAGATACCGCCACGTTCGAAACATTTAAAACATCCACAATTAAAGAAAAATCCTGATCTAGTTGGCTTAGACTGGCATTGACAATTTGTACCCGGTCTGTGGGATTTAGCAAGACCCGAGTGGGACGGTTACTTATAATCTGATCCACTATCGACACCTCCTCTTCTCTTATTATAACGATTTAGCCAGGGGCTTTCAATGAATAAGACGGTTAATATCTGGGAATTTAGGGTAAATAAAAAACGGAGGGCGTCAAGATGTTTGAGATAAAAAATAAGTCTATTTCTTTAATAAACGGAGAAAAATATGCCTATGGGGAAATTGGCCAGGGACCAACGATTTTATTTCTTCATGGGAATATGAGTAGCCGGATTTTTTGGGATAAAAGTATGAAAAAGCTAGCTCCCAACTTCCATTGTCTGGCTCCAGATTTAAGAGGCTTTGGAGACTCCACCTACCGAACAAAAATCCATTCTCTTTGGGACTATGTAGAAGATCTGAAAGACCTTATTGAAGGCTTAGGTCTTCAAAAAATCCACCTAGTGGGGTGGTCTCTTGGAGGAGCCGTTGCCCTGGGCTTGGCAGCTCGCTATGAAAAATTTTTTGTGGATATGACAATTTTAGGAGGTCTGGGCTTGGCGGATCCCAAGGAAAAGCTTGTTTGGAAACTGCCAGGCTTTGACGATGTTTTGGCAGGGCCCTGGCCCAAGGGCTTGGTTTCCAAAGATCCCCTTTTAGCCTATGGGATTGATATGCTGTGGCAATCCACCATGTATAATGTCAAAGAGCCAGATCCTAAAGAAAAGGAAGATTACTTACAAGCCAGTTTAAAACAGGTGAACCGCCGGGATGTGATTTTGGCTCTTCGAGATTTCCAACTGAGCCAAAAGGACTGGGCCAAGATTCAGCTACCAACACTTTTTCTTCATGGAAGGCAGGACCGAGTTGTGCCCTACCATGCCCAAAGTCGCCGGACTAGGAACTGCCGAGTTCAGGTCCTTGAAAACTGTGGTCACTTTATTATGAACGATGACTTTGACCAATATATCCGTTTAATGAAAGATTTTTTTAGCCATAAGGAGTACAGATGACCAAGGTATTTATCACAAGAGAAATTTCCAAGACCTACCGAGAGAAAATAAAGGACTTGGGCTACCAAATCGTTACCGATTTAGATCAAGCCCAAGATGCAGACATAGCCCTGGGAGGCCTCCAATTAAAGAAAGTGGATTTTGAAAAGTTTGACCACTTAAAGGCTGTTTTTCTCACTTCCATGGGAGTGGACTACCTTCCCTTGGACTACTTGAAAAAAAGGGGAGTTGTGGTCTGTAATAACGCTGGTGTCTATGGAGATGTTATTGGGGAATTTATCGTCTACAACCTCCTCCAATTGCAAAAAGCCAATCGGTTTTTTATAGAAAAGCAAAGAGACCATCTTTGGGAAAAACCCCCAAGACCTCTAGAAAGTCTTAGGGAAAAGACGGTCTTATTTTTTGGAACGGGAAACTTGGCCCAGGCTGGAGCCAAGCGACTTTTGCCCTTTGGGGTCAACCTTATTGGCTATAGAAGAACCCCTAAGAAGCAAGAGCCCTTTCATGAAATTGTGACAGAAGAAACGTTAAAACCTGCCCTAAAAAAGGCGGATTTTTTGGTAGTAACCCTGCCCAAAACCCCAGAAACCTATCATTTCGTTAATGAAGAGCTTTTAAAGGCCTGTAAAAAAGGGGTCAAGATTGTCAATGTGGCCCGGGGAGATATTATCGATGAAAATGCCCTGATCCAGGCCTTGGAAGAGGGGCAAGTAGCAGGAGCTTGTCTGGACGTTTTTGAAGAAGAACCCTTAAAGGCAGATTCTCCTCTTTGGGATTTTGACCAGGTGTACATTACTCCCCACTATGCCTATAGTAGCGAACAAGACCGCACCATTGAATAACGAGGAATTATGGAAAACTTAAGACGCTATCAAAAAAAAGAACCCCTTGTCCATCAAGTAGATAGAAACAAGGGATACTAATTAAGAAAGGCAATCTTTTAAGGCTTTTAAGAGGAGGTTGTTGGCTTCTGTGCTTAGGATGCAAAAACGGAAGAATTGAGGGCTCAAGTTGGGAAAGCTTGCACAGTCTCGGATGACAATTTTTTCAGGGAGCAATTTTTCCCTTAAACGTTTGGCATCTAGGTCTGTTGTGAGTTCACAAAGGACAAAATTTCCTTGGCTGGGATAGACCTTAAGAGAGTCTAGACTCTTTAATTCTGCAATCATTCGAGCACGTTCTCTTTTGATGTGTTGGTAAACACGGTCTTGATAGTCCTTATGACCAAACATTTGCCGCCCCATCATTTCAGCATAGATGTTGATGCCCCAAAGGTTTAAGTGCTGGTTCAAGGCCAGAAGGTGGTCTTGGTGAGACAAGATACCGTAGCCTAAGCGGATGCCAGGGCTGGCAAAAAATTTACTGGTCGATCGAACCACAAAGAGGTGGTCGTACTGGCTAGCTAGCTGGCAAGCCGTATAGGGAGTTTGGTCTGTAAATTCAATGTAGGTTTCATCAATTAAAAGGTAGGCCTTGGTGGAGAGAAGAATTTTTTCAATGTCCTCCACCTGCATAATGGACCCTGTTGGATTGTTGGGGTTGGTTAAGACGTAAAGGTCAATGTCTTTTTCTTGAATCTCTTCAATAATGGCATCCACATCAAAGGTAAAATCTGTTTCCTTGTCTAGAAGATAGTGGTGGATAGTGGATTGGTGCTTTTTTAGTTCCCGTTCATACTCACTATAGCAGGGACTATTCAGAAGAGCATTCTTTGGTTGAATTAGGGAAATATAGGCAGAGAGCAAATTTGTTGTTCCTGCTCCTAAGACAATATTCTCAGATGGGCAGTGGATATATTGGCTAATAACGGACTTAAGGTCCTTGTAGGCTGGGTCTGGATAGACCTTGGCTCGATCAATATGTTGGACCAAATAGTCCAGACTTTTTTTATCAGGACCAAAGGGATTGACATTAGACGAAAAATCCATAATCTCGTCAATGGAAAAACCGTATTTATCTTGAATCTCAAATAGGTTCGCCCCGTGTTGAATTTTATTGGGCATGGTAACCTCCTCTATAGCAATGGAATAAGTTAAAATTTCTATGTTAATCATAACGCATCTTATTTAAGAATGCAACGAAGAAAGGATGAAGGAAGATGTATGAATTTAGAAACGACTACAACAGTGTAGGCCACCCAAAAGTTGTGGAAAAACTCATGGATCAAGTCCATGTTCGCTATCCTGGCTATGGCTTTGACCAAGCTTGTGATGAAGCCAAGGAAAAAATACAAGCTAAAATCAATAAAGATGTAAAAATCAACTTTGTTCCCAGCGGAACCAGCGCCAATATTTTGTCCCTCACAGCCAACTTAAAACCCTATGAAGGAGTGGTGGCAGCAGAATCTGGACATATCGTCAATGATGAAGCTGGAGCCTTAGAAGCTGTGGGCCATAAGGTAGTCTTTGTAGAATCCCAAGACGGAAAAATTAAAGCCCAAGCTTTAAAAGACTACTTAGATCAAGAACATGACTTTTTTAACATTCTTCCAAAAATTGTTTATATTTCCAATAGTACGGAATTGGGAACCGTCTACCGAAAGGCAGAATTGGAAGAAATCTATTCCATTTGTAAGGACCATGACGTCACCCTCTATATTGACGGTGCTCGTATGGGGTCTGCCCTAATGAGTCCTGTGTGTGACTATAGTCTAGAAGATTTGGCGGGGCTTTGCGACATCTTCACCCTAGGAGGGACAAAAAACGGCGCCCTCTTTGGAGAAGCAGTGGTTTTTTGTAATAAAGACTTGGGAGAAAACTTCCACTACTATTTAAAGCAACATGGCGTTTTAACAGCCAAGGGATTTTTAATGGGCCTGCAATATGGTGTTCTCTTTACAGAGAACCTTTACTTTGAAAATGCAAAACGAGCCAATGCCATGGCCCAAAAATTAGTCGATGGATTAAAAGAAATTGGCGTAGACTTTGCCTACCCACCAGAAAGCAACCAAATCTTTGTCGCCTTAGAAAAAGACCTTCTGGACCCCTTGGCCCAAAAAGTTACCTTTGAAGATTTTGGCCCCTTGGAAGGAGATTTAGAATGTGCTCGCTTTGTCACTACCTACCACACCAAGGAAGAAGAAGTAGATGGACTGCTTGCCAGCCTAAAGGACTTGCTTTAAAATACAAGGAAGTTGTCTTGGTCTAAAAGATGAGAGCGTGTGAAAAGGAAAGAGAAAGCACGCGCTTAGGAAAACGAAAAGCAAAATAGGAAAAAAGAGAAAGTAGGGGACAACTCTACTTTCTTTCTATTTAGAGGAAGAAATTTAGGAAAAGGCTTGTAAAAATGAATCTTGTATGATATGTTTGTGTCAAATAAAAGATGGTGAAAAATAAAGGATGACTTGAAAATTTTTACTTAGATAAGCAATGAACAAAAGAGGGAGAAAAATGAAAGAAAAAAAGAAAACATCAAAATGGAGCATTATCATTGCGGTTGTGGTTTGTGCGTTGACGATACCAGAGTCCTATCATTATCTGGGAGAGTTTTCTCCTAAATGGATTATGGTGCAAATTTTATTTGCTGTCATTGTAGGAATCGCCTTTGAGGCCTTTCAACGCCACCAGCGAAAGAAATATGCCTTGGAAGAAGGGGAGGAAAGCTCCTCTAAAGAGCCTTGATAGAATCGTAAAATAGAAAATTTTGGAAAAAATTTCCCGGGAAGATAGTAGATCTTTCCGGGAATTTTTTGCTTAGAGAGATTAAGCTTGATAGATAATTTTTCCTCGACAGAGGGTATAGAGAACCTTTCCTGGAAGCTCTTGACCCAAGAAGGGGCTGTTGGCACTTTTACTTAGGCTAGATTCGTAAAGCCAAGTGGACTGGGGATCAAAGACGGTGACATCTCCAGGGCTACCAAGTTGTAAATTACCGCCTGGCAAGTGAAAGACTTGGCAGGCCCTAGTAGAGAGAAGGGAAATAAGACGGGGATAGTCGATATAATTTTGAAAGACGAGCTCTCTTAGGGCTAGGCTTAGGGCTGTTTCTAAACCGATAATGCCAGAGGGAGCTTTTAGTAGGGGGCGGTTTTTTTCTTCTTTCGTATGAGGGGCGTGGTCTGTTGCAATAAAGTCAATGGTTCCCTTGGCGATATGGGCCTTCAGTCGGTCTACATGGTCTTGGGACCGCAGGGGTGGGTTCATTTTTGCCAAGCTACCGTAGCTTTCTACAGCGTCTCGATTCAAGCTAAAGTGGTGGGGGGTTATTTCGCAAAAAATTGGGGCGCCCTCTGCCTTGTAGTGGGCAATGATGTCGGCACTGTCTGCGGAAGAGAGGTGCTGGATATCAATGGGAGCCTGGTAGGATGCTGCCAAGGCGCAGTCTCTTTTTACATAGGAGTCTTCACTTTTTGTGGGGGCTCCTTGGATGCCTAAAGATGCTGCCAGAGGACCTTGGTCAAGGCCGGGGCAGTCGATCATTTGGGGGTCTTCTTCATGGAGGGAAATAATCTTTCCTAGGGCGCTGGATCGTTTAAGGGCTTCTTGAAAGAGCTCTTGGTTTTTAAAGGGAATCCCATCGTCAGAAAAAGCCACAGCGCCAGATTCTGCCAAGGCTTCTAGGTCGTTTAGTTTTTCGCCCTTTAAATCTTCGCTAAGGGCAGCTACGGTATAGAGGTGGATGGGCAGGGTCTTTGCCTGGTGGTAAAAGTGTTTCAGATCCTTTGGGGTGTTCATAACGGGCTGGGTGTTGGCCATACAAATAACAGAGGTATAACCTCCTCGGGCTGCGGCTTGGGCGCCTGTTTCCAAGGTTTCTTTGTGAGTGAAACCAGGGTCTCTAAAGTGGACATGAACGTCCACAAAGCCAGGGCTCACAATAGCGCCTTGGGCAGGTAAGATAGTAGATTTTTCAGGCTTAAGGTGTCTTCCTAGTTCTACAATTTTTCCCTTTTGGATACGGAGGTCTAGGAAGTCGTCTAGGTTTTGGGAGGGGTCAACAACCCGTCCGCCTTGAATAAGGAGATCCATTTTAGTTCCTTTCTTTTAACGTTGGGTATAGGCTAGGCAAAGGAGGTGTTGATCTTTCTGGTCAGAAAAATTCTCTGCCAGACACTGGGTAAAGTTTACTCCAGTTTCTTCTCCTTTAAAAATACGAGTCAGGGTTTGAAAGTCTTGGTCTTTTTGAAAAGTATCTTCTAGGCGATGTAAAATGTCATCGGACAGGGGAATGGGCCGGCTCAGGGAAAGAAGGTAAAGAATTTTTAAATCCTTTCGGGAAAGTCGGTCTTTTTTATGGTGAAAAAGGTGAAGACACCGGTCCACCAGGGCCCAATTTTCTTCTAAATAGTAGAGGCGTAGGGCTTTTATAAGGTCCTGACCTGGCAGGGATTTTAAATCCATTGTTAAAGCGAGGTCGGGTCTTCTCTTTAGCAAATCTTCCAGAAGATTCTCATCCAGAAGGTTGAGTAACAGTTGAAAGTCCTGGGGCTTGTTCTCAGGAAAATTTTCAGCAAGGAGGGTCAAGACATCTTCTCGTTCAGGATCCTCTTTTAAATAGGCAATGAAAAGTTGGGGCCATTGGTCCCTATCCATCTTTTGTAAAGCCTTGGAACAGAGGTTTTGGGGACTTTCTTCCTGGAGAGGGGGTTTTGGTGATTCGAAAGAAGAGGGGGTTTTTTCATTTTGAAGGTCAAGGGTAAGAAGGTCTGGATCGGAGACATCTTTTTTGGGAAAGAGTCGAGAAAAAAAGCCCTTGGATTTTTCTACTTCTCTTTGCTGGATAGAGAGCATTTGACAGACGCGGTCGTATTCTTTTTGTAGGATGAGATTTTCTTTTTTTAGGTCTTGGATTTCTCGGTCTTTTTCTGCCAGTTGGTCTTGGATTAAAGAAAAAGCAGAGTCTAAAGGATCTTGCATTGTTAGCTCCTTTCAGGTAAACAAGTGGATCTAAGTTCCTTTTTCAAACGGAAGATAGAAAAAATAGTCAGAAGAAGAGTGGCCACTTCGGAAAAGCTTCCTGCTAGCCAAATAAATTCTGGAGCCAGGCTCCTTAAAAGTTGAAGGAAGAGAAAGATAAAGACAAAGCCTCGAGAAAAAGAAATAAGAATACCAAAGCGAGGCTTATTTAAGGCAGCCATCATCCCGCCTACAAAGATGTTATAGCCTAAAAAGAGATAGGAAACGGAGTAGAGACGAAGGGCCTTAATGGAGAGGGAAAAAACTTCTGGGTCTTCCTTGGAAAGGAAAAGACCAATAAGGGAAGAAGGAAAGGCTTGGGCTGGAACAAAAAAGATAAGGCTGGTTACAAAGAGGCTAACGAGAGCAGAGAGGAAAATTTTACGGATGGACCTTAGGTCATATTTTCCATAATAAACTGAAAAAAGCGGTTGACAACCCTGGGTGATTCCCGACATGGTCATGGTTAATAAGAGGGAAACATAGTTGACGACAGTGTAAGAAATTAAGCCATTTTCTCCATAGATATCCAGAAGGGTCCGGTTGAAGAAAAATAAAATAGCACTGTAGGATAGTTCGGTTAAAAAGTCTCCAAAGCCGATTTTCATGGATTTTGCTAGGCCAGACATCTTGGGCCATAGGCGAACAATCCGCAGTTTCCCTCGGCGGAGAATGAAGTGGCGAATAAAGATGATAAAGGATAAAATTTGGGCAAGGCCTGTTGCAAAGGCGGCACCCTTAATTCCCCAATGGAAGTAGCGGATAAAAATATAGTCTAATACAATATTTGTAACAGCAGAAGATAAAACGCCAATAGTAGATAAGATAGGCATGCCGTCTACTTTTACCAAGACTTCTAAGATGTAGGAGACAATAAAGAAGAAGGTAAAGGGTAAGACAAAAGATAAGTAGTCTACAACCAGAACTTGGAGTTGACCTGTGGCGCCTAGAAAGTTTGCCAGAGGTTTAATGAAGATCATCAAGACCAAGGAAATGACTAGGGCCAAGAAGCCGGATAAGTAGAGGACAGAAGAAAAGATTTCGTTGGCCTTGGTAATGTTATTTTTTCCCAAATTAATCCCAATCCGGGTAGAGGTGCCTACAGATACCAAAATTCCTAGAGAAAAAAGGCCATTGGTAACGGGCATGGCCAAGTTCACAGCAGAAAAAGCTTCTGGACCGACAAAATGAGAAACAAAAAGACCATCAACGAGGGTGTAAATAGAAAAAACCCACATAGCAAGAATGGTGGGGATGACATATTTAAAGAAAGTTTTTAAGTTCATAATCTGTCCTCTTCTTTAATAAATAGGGTGTTAAACCCTTTTAGTTTCTTTCTATGTCTATTATGACACAAGAAAATAAAAAACAAAAGTAGGGAGGAAAAAGACTTTACAAAAAGAAAAAAGATGGTATACTAGAGTTAGTTTATTAATTTATTACGATAAAGCATGAAAGGAAATCGAGATGAAAAAATTTAAATTATTACTTATGACTTTATGTTTAGGACTTTGTCTAACTGCTTGTTCAGGAAAAGATAGTGGAGAAAAACCAGCCCAGACAGAAGAAAAGACGAAATATATTGTGGGCTTAGATGAC
>JASBZN010000003.1 GCA_029983435.1 Urinicoccus sp.
AATAGACCAATAATGAGCTGGGTTATAGACCCCGTTGCCCCAACGGCAGCCATGGCGGTTTTTCCTGCATACCGTCCAACAATTAAGAGGTCCATGGTGTTATAAAGTTGTTGTAAAATAGAGGTCATAATTAAGGGGATGGCAAAGACCATCAACCCCTTTGCAATAGACCCCTCTGTTAAACTTACTCTTTGATGCACAAAATCACTCCCCTTTCCTTAAATTTCCACGAAAATAAACCCTTTTGCTTTAGACTAATTATATAGGATAAGCCTTAAAAAGGGTAAAGTCAAGGTTATTTCCTCTGAAGTTTTTAGTAAAAATCAAACAGTTTCTTTCTTCTATTATTATATACCCAGTCTTCTTTTAAAAATAGGTCTTAAAGCCTTTTTAAAAAAAGAAGAACCCTCTTCCTAGTCTGGAAAAAGGCTCTTCGTTTTACCACTTGTTTATTTCTAAATAGCACAAGGACTGTAGCCACAGTTTTTACACTCTGCACATCCACCAGAATGGGCTAGTTCTCCTCCGCACATAGGGCAAGTATCGGGATCTTCAGTGAGCTGTTTAGCAATTTCTCTATTGAGCTCATCTTGCAGTTCTTGAATCCTATTTTTGTTAGAATCTTGAGTAATGAGGATACCTGAGCGAGCACATCCATCCCGGTAGATGGTTACTCCTTTAAGACCCATTTCCCAAGCATACATATAGAGGTCTTCCACTTCTTCGACAGTAAATTCCTTGGGAACATTCACTGTGGAAGAAATACTTGCATCGATAAATTGTTGCCAGGTAGATTGGACATTAATCCTTTCCTTATAGTTGAGATTGCTCGTTGTAGTAACATAGTCTGGCAAGTCTTCCTCTTTGGAGATACCTTGGGCCTCCATTAAGTCCTTGATAATTTGGGTGTAGACGGTGTAGTAGGTATCTTCTGTATGAAGAGATTCAGATTTTCGAGTATAGGAAATTTGGAAAATAGGTTCCACGCCGTTACTACAGCCCAACAAGGTAGAGATTGTCCCAGTTGGAGCAATAGTTAGGACTTGAGAATTCCTTAAACCATATTCTTTAATGAGGTCTAAAACATCCTCATCGGCATTGCTCTTTAAGAAGGGACTTTCCAAGACCTTGTCCTTATGGTAGTTAGGGAAGGGTCCTTCTTCCTTAGCCAAGAGGGCGGATTGTCTCAGGGCTTCATTGACCAAAACCCGACCAATTTGGTTAATGAGGTTTAAGGACTCGCTGGATCCATAGGCAATTCCCATCTTAATAAACATGTCGGCCACGCCCATAATCCCTAGACCAATTTGTCTTAGGTTCCGAGATAGGTCTCTTTGTTCTTTCAAGGGATGAAGCTCCATGTTTTCATCTAAAACATCATTTAAATAGATTACCCCGTCCCTTACCAATTGGCCAAAAGCTTCAAATTGAAACCTAGCATACTTGGTAAAGGGTTGGGCTACAAATTCACTTAAGTTAATGGAAGATAGGTTGCAGGAACCAAAAGCAGGAAGAGGTTCTTCGGCGCAAGGGTTGACACCAGCATATTCAAAGCTGTCATCTTCACTTAAAAGATGCCAAGAGTTGATCCGGTCTTGGTAGAGGATACCAGGTTCAGCCATGTTCCAATTGTTTTGGGCCAATCTCTTAAACATGTCCCGAGCCCGAATGTCCTTGCGGATTTTTTCCCCTGTGGATTCCACATCAAAGTGGAGAGTGTAGTCTTCATCTTTTTTTACTGCTTCCATAAAATCATCATAGACGTTGACAGAAATATTGGCGCTCGTGACTTTTTCCAGGTCATTTTTCACATCAATAAAATCTAAAATATCTGGGTGATAGCAATCCAGGTTAAGCATTAAGGCGCCCCGACGGCCCCGCATACCAATAAGACCTGTTGTTAAACTGTAAAGGTCCATAAAACTTACAGCTCCTGTTGTAGAGGATGCCGCGTTATTGACCTTGGCCCCCTTGGGTCTTAACTTAGATAGGGTTAAACCAACGCCACCGCCATAGGAATAGGTCCTTGCCATCCACTTGGCCGTATCAAAAATGGCTTCAATATTATCTTCCACCTTAGGCATAACATAGCAGTTAGACAAGGTGACCTTTTTGCCCTCTTTATCTAGACCACGACCTGCTAAAATCCGTCCTGCAGGCATAAATTTTTTATCTTTAATAGCCTTTTCAATGGCTTCGTTGCCACCAGAAACCCGGTTTAAAAAAGACTCAAAACTTTCCATATTATGACGGTATTTTTTCTCATAAATGTCCCTTTGCAGGTCATTCATGTTCCAGCCTTGTTCCCTGAGTCTGGTTCTTTCTTCCCGGTAGAGGATGTACTTTTTGGCTACATCAGGGCGAACCTGCATCAGGTATAGTTCTACAGAGTCCTGAATTTGCTCAATGCCAAGACGGTCCACTTGGTTTTTTTCAAAACTTTCTGTAACCTTTTGGGCAATTTCTTGGGCACAAGCTTGGTCTACGCCCTCTTGTGTCTCTGCCATGGCCTTTTCGATGGCAATGGCGATTTTTGACTCGTCATAGTCTACAATGCGACCATTTCTCTTCTCTACTTTTAACATACGACTCCTTTTTTCCTTTCTTACTTACAAATAAGTCCCATTAGATACTATATATTGTAGCTAATTTTAAATTCAATTCAATATTTAGTATAGCATGGGGGCTTCCCTCCTGGCAAGATTCCCTTGTCCTTATTTTTGCCCCCATTATTTTATTCCTTGGTCATAAGTTTCCAAGTCATATTGGTCAATTAATTCCAAGACCCGGTCCCCATAAGATGGGTCTGTGGAATAGCCACAAGGGTGAAGGAGCTGGCAGGCTTGTCGCAAAGATTGGGCCTCTACTACTGGCTCATATCGCTTGGCCTGGCCCAGTAATTTTCCATAGTGTTTAAAAGAATCCACAGGATTTTTATAGGTTTCAAACCAGTCCTGGATTTCTACTTTCTTTCCATTTTCATACTCCTTGGTTGCATAGCTCATACCCCCCTTGCCCTGGGCCTTGATGCCAAAGTAGTTGTGACTTTCCTTTGAAAGTTGCGACTGGCCAAAATTACTCTCTAAAGCCGCCTGGCCTAAAATCATACTGGGATAGAGTTTATATTTTTTCCCTATCTGCCTTGCCAAGGGACCATATTCTTTAAAAAAATCTTCCTTGCTTTCGATAGTAACCCTTTGGTATTTGATGGTCTCTACAAAATATGCCAGAACTTGTATCCCAGCCCAAAGAAGGAAAATCCCCAAGATTAGGGCTAAACAGCCTCTTGAACCAGACTTTTTTTCTTCATTCCTTATCTCCTTAAAATTCCCTGTGATATAATAATAGTATTGGATTTAAGCAGAAAAGTAAACTGTTATAAAAGGAGGATTTTTATGCTAAGAAAAGACGTCCCACTAGAAGAAACTTGGGACTTAAAAGACTTATATAAAGATGAAAGCCATGCTCTAAAAGATTTAGAAAATCTCCAAGACCAGGTAAAGAACCTTATGGACTTAAAGATTTCAGACCCATCTAGTCTCATGGCCTTTACGAAAAAATATGAAAAAGCCGCCCTATCTATGGATCACTTGGTAAATTACGAAGAGTTAATTGTTTCTACAGACTTTTCTGACCAAGAAAAAAATAAAATCGCCGGAGAAATTCACGCTGGCTTAGTGGAAGTTGAAGAAAATCTAGCCCTGGTGGAAGCTAGCTACTATGACCTAGAGGATAAATTAATAGAACCCATGACCCAGGACCCCCGTTATGGTGCTTTCTTTAAGCGCATCTTACGGGATAAGCCCCACCATTTAACCAAGGAAACAGAAGCTCTTCTAAAGAGCCTGGACCCTGTTATAGAGCTTCCCTACTCTGTCTACCAAGCCGCTAAATTTAAAGACCTGGACTTCCCAGACTTTCAAGTTGAAGGCAAGACCTACCCCTTAAGCTTTATCCTCTATGAAGATCAATATGCCTACGACCCCGATACCGATTTAAGAAGAGAAAGCTACGCAGCCTTTTCTAAAGGTCTTGAAGCCTATGAAAACACCCTAGGAACAGCCTTTATTTCCATGGTAAAAAGAGATGTGGCCCTGGCCAAGGCTCGGTCCTACCCCTCCGTTTTTGATTATATGCTCAGAAGTCATGAAATCACTCGAGAAATGTACGATAACCACCTAGACACCATGATGGAAAAACTTGCTCCCATTATGCAAGACTATGCACTGGTTTTAAAGGATCGCTACCACCTAGATACCATCTCCTATGCCGACTTAAAGCTTTCTCCCAACCCTCAATCCACAAAGCGCTACACCATGGAAGAAGCCAAAGACCTTATTTTAGAGGCCTTTAAACCCTATGGCGAAGAGTATGTAGAAGAAATTTCCCGCGCCTTTACGGACCGCTGGGTAGACTACGCCGACAATGACTTTAAGTCCACAGGGGGCTTTTGTGCCAGCCCCTACCGGTGCCATTCCTATATTTTAATGACCTTCCGAGGCCTCCTTTCCGACGTCTTTACCCTAGCCCATGAACTGGGCCATGCTGGCCACTTTGCAAGAGCCGGTAAAAACCAAAGCATCCTGACGGTAGAACCTTCTCTGTACTTTGTGGAATCTCCTTCCACCACTAGTGAGCTCCTATTAAAAGAATACCTTTTAAAACACGCCCAAAGTCCTGAAGAACGACGTGAAATTATTGGAGAATCCTTAGCCAATACCTACTACCACAACTTCGTTACCCACTTCTTGGAAGCCTACTTCCAACGGGAAGTTTATCGAAAGGTAGAAGCTGGAGAAAACCTCCAACCCAATCAACTTCGAGATATTTTCAATGCCAGCCTAAAGAAATTCTGGGGAAACCTTGTAGACCTTCCCGATACAGCTGGCCTGACCTGGATGCGTCAACCCCATTATTATGAAGCCAGTGGTTTTTACTCCTACACCTACTCTGCTGGTCTCAACTTAGGAACCCTTTTAGGAAGACTCTTAGTTGATGACCCTGCTACAACCAAAAAATGGTTAGAAG
This sequence comes from Urinicoccus sp., assembly GCA_029983435.1. Classification (GTDB taxonomy): domain Bacteria; phylum Bacillota; class Clostridia; order Tissierellales; family Peptoniphilaceae; genus Urinicoccus. Next base: position 5,029 of record JASBZN010000003.1, read on the forward strand.
TCCTAGACATGGGTGGAAGTCAATCTCCCATTGCCTTTGCAAACCACATTGGTCTAGATATTACCACAACAGACGCCTTAGAAAAGAGCCTGGCTATTATTGGCTCCATGGTAGATGAACTAAAGGAGGAGGAACAAAATGTATGATTCCGCACTTTTAGAAGGAGACCTTTTTAAGGGTCAAGAAACCGTCTGGGTTCTGGGATCCCAGGGCCGGATTGGCCGAGCCCTTACCAAGAAATTAACAGGTGGCAACCGCCGCCTAGTTACCACAGACCATGCCGCCGTAGATATAAAAAACCTCGATGATGTTTTGGTCTTTACCGAGAGAAACCTCCCGACAGTTATTATTAACTGCGCTGGCATGAGCAGCGCCAAAGAATGTGAAGAAAATCCAGATGAAGCCTTTCGGGTCAACGCCCTAGGCCCAAAAAACTTAGCTATTGCTGCCAACCACTTTGGTGCCCGTCTCATCCATATTTCCACTGACGACGTCTTTAATGGAAAAGACGAAACCCTTATGAATGAATTTTCTGAACCGACTCCCATTACCGTCTACGGTAAAACAAAAAAACAGGGAGAGGACTACATCCAAGCCTTTATGCAAAAATATTTCATCGTCCGGTCCTCTTGGGTCTACGACGTTCGAACCATCGCAAAAATTGAAAAAGGCCTTCGGAAGAACTCTCTTACGATTACCCGGGACCAAATTGCCAGTCCCACCAGTAAGGAAATCTTAACAGATTTTATTGTTGAATTGGTCAATTCCTACGACTACGGAATCTACCACTTTGTCAGCCAAGGTTTTACCAACCGCAAGTCCTTTATTGAAGAAGTCGCTAAAATCCTCCACCTGGAAGAGGATTTTTCCAAAAGCCAGCTTTTGAACCAACCCTCCCTCCATCCTAAATACGCCCTTTTAGATCCCTTTATCTTAAGGATGAAAAACTACAAGACCCTACCTCCCTGGCAAGAGGATTTGAAAAAATACATCCAAACCTACTATAAACCTGGGAGGATTCGCCAATGAATAAGAAAAAACTTTCTCTAACTAGCCAAATCTTTATCGGCCTCCTTCTAGGTCTTGTCCTAGGGGTTGCCGTCCACTATTGGCTCCCTGACGGATATTTTAAAAACACCATCCTCATTAATGGCATCTTCCAACTCTTTGGAACAGGCTTTATGCGTCTTATGCAAATGCTTGTGGTACCCTTGGTTTTCTTTTCCATTGTGACAGGAGCCATGAGTATTGGGGATACCAAACGCCTGGGAAAGGTGGGCTTAAAAACCCTGGGCCTCTATATTGTTACAACGGCCCTGGCCATTGTAATCTCCCTTTCCTTTTCCCAACTCACCAACCCCGGTGTGGGGCTTAACTTGTCTCAAGTGAAAACAGCAGAAACTGAAATCGCCACTGCCAGTCAAAAAGGTATGGATATGGTTTTAGAAATTATTCCCAAAAACCCCATTGAATCCTTAAGCTCTGGAAATATGCTGCAAATTATCTTTTTTGCCCTTTTCCTAGGGGTTATCCTGGCTTCTTTAGGTAATCACGTTCCCGTTATTACCCGCTTTATGAACGAAGCCAATGAAGTTATGATGTCCATGACCTTTCACGTTATGAAAATTGCTCCCATTGGAGTCTTTGCCCTCATTGCAAAAACTTTTTCTGACATCGGCTTTGACGGCTTCCTTCCCATGCTGAAGTATATGCTTACTGTCCTTGGTGGCTTAGGAATCCAGCTCTTTTTGGTCTATGGTCTTCTCCTATTTATCTTTACCAAGACCAACCCCCTGGTTTTCTTCAAGCAATTCTCCTCTGTTCTAGGTTTTGCCTTCTCCACAGCATCTAGTGGAGCTACTGTTCCTGTCAATATCCAAACCCTAGAAGATATGGGTGTGTCTAAGAAAATCTCTTCTTTCACCATCCCTCTTGGAGCCACTATTAACATGGATGGAACCGCCATTATGCAAGGAGTGGCCGTGATCTTTGTGGCCCAAGCCTTTGGCATTCACCTAGATCTTGCCGACTTTATGACCGTTATTGGAACCGCCACCATGGCCTCCATTGGGACTGCTGCTGTTCCTGGTGTAGGCTTAATTACCCTGGCTATGGTCTTTAACTCCGTAGGACTCCCTGTGGAAGGAATCGGCATCATCATGGGAATTGACCGGGTTTTAGATATGGCTAGAACCGCCGTTAACTGCTCTGGCGACGCCGTTGTCACAACCATTGTTGCTCATCAAGAAAAACTCTTTAATAAAGACAAACTCTATCAAGCAAAACCAGATAACGATGACGACGACTACGACAACCTAGACAACGTAGAAATCTAAAAGACAAACATCCCCAGGCTAAATAAAAGGCCCTGGGGATGTTTTTATTCTACAAAAAAAGCCACCCTGGTGGTGGCTCCAATCAAAGAGATGCGGTCATATGTAAAATAACCGTTGAGTAAGTAAGAAAGAAATAAACCAGCTAAGGAGTTTAAGTCTCTTTGATTTGCAATTAGAATAGCATAGAATATGATTTTTGTCAATCTTTTACAAAAACTTTATAATTATTTTAAAGACCAAGACCCTTTTTATCCCATCTTTTGTGTCAATTTCTTAAATAGGGGTATCAAAGCCATGGAGGTAGATTATGTTACATAAAAAAATTACCGTTGGTGAAAAAAAGACCATTGCCCTGGTGGCCCATGACCACCGGAAGGACGACCTACTCTATTGGGTGTATAAACACAGGACCCAGCTAGAAAACCACAACCTGGTTGGTACAGGAAATACCGCCAGTTTAATTTCTGAACGAACAGGCTTAGAAGTAGAAGCTCTGATTTCTGGCCCTTTAGGTGGCGACCAACAACTGGGTGCTCGGATTTGTGAGGGCAAGATTGACATCCTTATTTTTTTCTGGGATCCCTTGGAAGCCCTGCCTCATGACCCTGACGTCAAAGCCCTTTTACGCATTTGTACCCTCTACAATATCGCTTTGGCCTCGTCTTCTACAACAGCCACCTATCTCATTAACTCCCCACTTTTTACTTCCAGCTACCAAGTGGAGGTTATCGACAACGACCACATCTTAAGTGTTGGTCATGGCTGTAAAAAAGATGGAATGCCTAAATAAAAGCTTGTTCTTTCCTGAATTCCTTGTTAATTTCCCTTGAAAGATTGTTAGAAATAGCCTATATTTATTATAGAATTGAAAATAACAAGTATCTTTGAGGTGACGAATTGTGAATGAAGACCATTTAGACCCCCAAGAGGAAAAGAATCCACGGATTCATACCTTTCTCTATGCCAAAAAACGCTATGCCAATATTTTGTATGCCTACTCCATGGCCACCCTTATTGCCGTGGGCCTTATAAAAGCTCCCTGGCCTAGACTTATCTTATGCGGCATCAACATCTTGTTGGTTCTTTTTGCCATTTATAAGGTCCTAAGAGCTAAATCCCTGCTAACAGACGAGGAGTTATCCAGCCTAGGAGAAAAAGAAGAACGGGACCTGAAGTTTTTCTATCTTCTGGCTACAGCCTTTGCTTTTATCTGCTTTTTACAAGCAGGGAAGGCCTTCCTCTTAATCTAAGAACAAAAAAACTCCCCTAGGGGAGTTTTTTTTGCCTATAAAATAAATACCTTTAAAATAATTCCTGACAAAAGACCAATAAAGGGGTCTGTAGCTGCCGTCACTGCCAAAGGAACACCTGCCAATAGGGTGTCTGTTCCCTGAGCCCCTTGAAAAGCCAAGGAAGCATTGGTAGAACAGGTAACAATAGCACCTAAGACAATGAGAAAACCATAAACGGATTCACCAGAAACATACTTACTTATTTTTGGCAAAAGACCTAAAAGCAAAATCACAGCCATTATTCCCATCATAAAGACTCCCGACCGAACAGGGTTAGGTGCCGCTCCTGTAGCAGAAATCATGGATTCTACTGGAGCCCCTCCAAATAAAGACGATACTTAACCGCTCTCGGATGTCCTTCCCCATGCTTCCTGCCAAAACAATGGTTTCTGCCTGCATGGAAATAGGTAGAGCACTATTTAAAGCTAAACAAGCCCCCATTCCCACCAAATAACCCAGGGCTGTTGGAAAGGCTAAAAACCCATAAGTCATGGCTAGCAAAATAGCTGGGATTCCATTGATGACAACACCCATAGCCGCTAACAAATCATTTAACCACATACTTGCCTCCTATTATCTAGTCTGTTCTTAGAATAGCACAGATGATAAAAGAAACAAAAAATCCCCCCATAAATTTCCACTTTCTTAAGCCGATATTTTAAGACTTTTAACAAGGGAAAAGGCTATGGGATTTTCCATAGCCCTTCTTTTTACATTTGATTTTCTTGACTCCATTCTACCGCTTCTTCTACTGCTTCTTTGGTTGGTTTTTCTACACCCGATTCAGAATCTTTTTTTTCTACCTTGCTGTAGACATCTCCTGCTGGTGTTTCTTCCGTTTTATGGCTATTTTCTTGTTCTAGCCGAGCTTCCATTTCCTTGGCTTTGTTGGTTGAAATATTCATTGCTTTGTTTTTCTTTTCTTCAGACATTTTCTTCCTCCTCTTTATCTAATTACTTGTGATAGGGATGCCCTTGCTTAATTCGATAGGCCCGGTAAATTTGTTCCAAAACCATGACCCGCATCATCTGGTGGGGAAAGGTCAAGGGAGAAAAACTCCACTTCCATTGACTCCTTTTTAAAACTTCTCTACTGAGTCCTAGGCTTCCTCCAATGATAAAACAGAGGTCCGATCCTTGCATTTCCCACTGGGCCAGTTTTTTAGAAAGTTTAATAGAATCAATTTCTTGACCTTCGATAGCCAAAGCCACCACTTGGTCTGTATCCTTAATATGTTTCAGGATACCTTGTCCTTCTTTTTCCAAAATTCCATCAATTTCATGGTCTGTTAAATTTTCGGGGGCTTTTTCTTCCTTACATTCAAAGATAGTTAACTGGCAATAGGCATTTAGACGTTTTTGGTATTCCTTCAAGGCCTCTTTCCAGTACTTTTCTTTTAGCTTTCCCACTGTAATGACTTTTATCTTCATTTTGTCACCTACGTTCTTTTTATATATATCCTAAGAGAAAGATTTTTACACAATTTTCTTAACTTTTGTTACAATAGTCTTAAGGAGTGACAGATATGGATATCTTTGTTATTGGAGCGGATAGTTACGGTGGCTTGGCTCTTGCCCGTGAATTTTCAAAGGAACATAGGGTTATTGGTTTAGGTCTAGACCGAATTCCCCACAGTTCCACCTGCTTTTCTTCCCGGATGTTGTTAGACCGGGAGGATGACTTGGCGTGCCAACAAATCAAGTCTTTAGCCAGCCTGCAAAAAAGCCGCCCCTACTTAATTTTTACAGACCACCCACGAAATGAATACTTTTTAGACCAAGCCGATGACCTCCGCCTCTATGCCAAAATGCCCCTGGCCTATGACCAGCGTCTACCCCACAGGGGGGTTCTCAACTATCTATGCGAGAAATATGATTTTGCCCTGCCTAAGGTCTATCCTAGCCTTGAAGAGGAAACACCCTTCCCCCTTATTTCCCTTTCTCAAAAAGAAATTTACTTTTCTTTTGAGGAAGTGCCCAAGGATGACCAAGGGCCCTTTCAAGAGTATATCAAGGGACCCTCTAGTAAAATCCGCCAATTTATCTGTTTCTTTTCAGAAGAAGAGGACTTACTTTTTTACGGATCTGCCAGGGGATTTGCTCAATATCCTCTTTATCTTGGCCAACCCAGTATCCTACAAACCAAGTCTTCTCTTTTAGATGCCGCACTTTTATCTATTGCCAAAGAAATTAAATGGCGGGGATATCTTTCCATCCTAACTAAAGAAGACCCCTATACCAAAAAACAGTATCTTTTATCCATTAAAAATCGCCCTGGAGACTTTACCTTTCTCTGGCAAAAAGCTGGCCTTCCCATTGGACAAGCCCTTCTAGGTTTTAACCGAGACTGCCATAAAATTTTGCCTGGTCAATGGGGTCGCTTAGGCCAAGAATCCTATCTAGCCCTGGGAAAAAATATTGCCAAGGGTTCTTTTTTAGAACTCCCACTTTTTTCCTATGTTCCCCTGCGGTCCTTTGGTCCTCTTTGGACTTTTAATGACCCTGGTGTAGCCATCACCTATTGTTCAGACACTTTAGAAAGAGCCTACCAAGGAATGAAACAATGGCAGGCCTCTCGTAAAAAGAAAAAATCAATGTTTTAATTTAAAGTTTTTAGGGGCAAGACGTAAGACGGCAAAGTAGCCCAAAACAAGGAAACCTACCAAAATTCCAGCAATTCCAATATAAAAGGGCATGGGATTGTCGATATCTGCAAAAATACTCATGGATTGATAGGAAAAGATGGCAATAACTGCTTGGATGATCCCAAAAATTGGACTCTTCACCTTTAAGTCTACATTAAAGGGCTGGAGGATATAGTACATATATAAATAGTGCAAACTGAAAAAGACCATTAAAAGACTTTCCCAGGCCACTAAGATGCCAATGGTTTCCCAGCTAATCATAGGGAGAATCCCCTTTAAGGCCAGAGTAAAGGCATAGACCAGTAAGATTAAGGGAAGATTCATTTTTAAAATTTTCTTCAGCCGGACCTTTAGAGTATAAACCACTAGCTTAGGACTTCTATAGAGGGGGTCTCCCATAAGAGTCCGGTCTAGATGGTAAAAAGAAAGCCGCACAACTTCAGAAGAAACATAGAGGATGGAAGACCCGTAGATAATAACAGCCGGTGCAAATTGTAGCAAGGCAGTATTAATATCTACTTGGTCTTTTTTTATGGACGCTAAAATATTTCCTTGAAAATATGCTATCGCAGCCAAACCTCCTAAAACTAGGATGCTCAGGATAATAAGTCGGGTTCTGACCATTTTAAAGAACTTTTTCGACAGACGATGGTAAAAAATCTCATTAAGGTATTCCACCCCATGGAGGTCTTTAAACTCTTCTTCCTGGCTTAAATTCAGGTCTTTGTCGTCTAATTCCATGGCAATTTTTACTGCATCTGCTTCTGTCCCGTTTTTAGACATCTTGGCCGTAAGGGTCTTTTGACTAACTTGATTTAATAGCTCCCCTTGGTATTGGCCCCAGTAGGCATAGATAAGAAGGACAAGGCCCAAAAGTAAGGCTGGTAGAGAGTAAAAGAAGTTCTCAATGGGGCTTTTTGTCAGCCAGTGGATAAAAATGACCAGTCCATAAAAGACCACACTCCCTAAAGAACCCTTTAGTAAAAGTGATCCCGTATTCTCTTCCAGGTCGGCTACTTCCTTCTTAGCTAAAGACCTTAACATCCCATAACGTACAAGTTGGCGAAGCCCCAGGGCCAAAATCGTAAAGTAAAGACCCCCTATGGGATTTAAGCCCATTAATTTTAGGGCAATACTTAAACCCAAGGCAAAAAATAAAAATTCTGGCAAGTCTTGAAAAAGAAAGAGACTTTTATAGTAGCTCTTCCCGTCCATGCCATAAATTTTAATACAAAGAGCTGCTTCCTGGCTTGGGGTATAGAGGTCTACATTTTTGATAATCGTCCCTAGCCCCAGGCTCGTCATCATTAAAAGAAGGAAAAAACTTCCCTCTTCTGAAATAGACAGATAGGAAAGGGGCTTGGCAAGAAGAAGGCTGATGCCAAAAACCCATAAAAAGTAACTACCCTTTTTAAAAATCTGTTTTAGAACAAAAAATAAAAGAGCTATAAAAGCCATGAAGGTTTTGATGGTCTTGGCCTTAAAGACAGAGTCAGGAATCAACCGCCCCAAAAGGGGAATCTTTTGTAGACCATACATAAAATAATTGTAGCCTAAAGCAATGCGGAGTTGGAAAATATGCGTAAAATTAGGCATCTTCTTTCTCCCTTAGAGCATCTAAAATATAGGTGTCAAAATTTTCTTGACCCACGTCTTCCACATCCCGCAATTTTCCATTGTGTAAAAGAACAATTTCATCGCAAAGATTTTTTGCCAAATCCATCATATGGGTGGAAAGAATAATGATGTGGTCCTTTTGCATCCCTCTTAAAATATTTTTAATCATCTCACTCATCACGACATCTAGACTCGTTAGCGGCTCATCTAAAAGCATAATGGGCGGTGCAGCAATAAGCATGGTAAGCATGGAAAGCTTGGTCTTCATCCCATGGGAATAGGACTTAATTAAGCGGTGACGATCCTCTTCTGTAAATTCCATTTGATCTAAAAAAGGTTCCGGATCCAGGCTTTCTTTTCCCTGATGAATATCCAAATAGAATTTAATAAACTCATAACCTGTCAAAAAATCCGGTAAAATATTTTCTGAATAAACCATACCAATATCTCCATTGGCAAGGGGCCTGGTTTGACCATTTTCTTCAATATAAAAGGCCCCCTTTTCAAAGGGAATTTCTCCATTTAGGACTTGAAAAAGAGTGGTCTTCCCTGCTCCATTCCGTCCCAAAAGGCCAGTAATGTGTCCACTTTCAAATGTCATGCTAGCGCCCTTTAAGACTGGATGGTCCTTAAAAGACTTCTCTATCTCCTTTAAAATAAGTCGCATATTCCCTCCTAAAAAAATTAAGACTAGATTAAATCTAGTCTTAATTTATAATAAATTTTTTTCCTTGTCAAACCATCTTCCAGGTCTTAATCTTCTCTCTTTTGTCTGGAGAGATAGTATTCGTAATTTAACGCATCCCTTCGCCACTTTTGTCCTTGGGGGGAAAGTTCCGTTTTCCAAGTTCCTTGTTCACAAAAGAGGTTTCCCTTTACAACCGTTTGATTTTCCATATAGTCTTGGCAAAAGGCCGTATAGGCGTCTCCTCTCCAGCCCAAGGCCTTAAAGACATAGTCCATTAGAAGGTTGGGCTCTAAGTTGGGCCCCTCCCCTACTAAATTTTTATCTGCAAAAACCTTCTTAGCTGCTGGATTGGCCCAAATGATATAAGGGGTTTCATAGCTTGCCCTTACCCCTTCTAAGGTCGATAGGTCAGCTGGAATTCCCATCATGGTCATCCCAATGGCTTGGTCTCCCATGGAGGGACTGTGGTCGCCAAATAAGATTAAAATCGTTGGTTCTTCTTCTCTTAAACCATCCACCAAGGTTTTTAAGTTCCTAGTCGTATCCCTTACTCCTGATAAGTAATAGTTAAAAGCATTGTATTGGCCTGGGTCATAGCCTTCTTGCCAGGGAACAATTGCTTCATTGGGGTCAATCCCCTCTTGCGGATAAGGACCATGGCCTTGGTAGGTAATGGCCCAAGAAAAATAAGGTTGGTCTTTTTTTACCTGGTCTTTATAAACCCGTAAAAGTTCTGGAAAAAACTCCTCATCTGGTAAAATTCCTGGATGAACAGCTTGGTTAAAGTAATTTTGCTCATAAAAATAATCGTCAAAGCCCACCTTTGGATAGAGGTTTTTCCGATTGTTAAATAGGCCGTCACTGGGGTGAAAAGCTTCTGTTCGATAGCCTTGGTCCTTGAAATAACTGACGTGGGTCTTCCTTTTTACGTTATAGGGAGGACTATTTTTATAGCCACTCCAAAACATGCTTTCTGAAAGGATCGTTCCGCCACCAAAGGTATCCACATAGAGGTTCCCAGAAATACTTTCTCTTTTTAGTCGATACAAATAATCATAGGGGTTTTCTCGAAAGACCATTTTTGGATTTTGATACTTGTAAAAATCTTTATAGGACTCCAGCATAATACACATAAAGTTGACTTTTTTGTCCTGGGGAATATCCGAATCTGAATACTTCTCACTTATTTTTATTGCTTCTTTCTCGTCATAATCTTGGTAGACATAGCCCCGGGCCGTATTTACTGAATAAATAAGGGGATAGGCAAAGCCCTTAGAAGAATAGTTGTTGAGTTCTTGCCAAGTGTTTAAGCCAGAATTGACCCCCAAAGCTCGAAAGGTATTGTAGTCTGTCAAGGTCGTGGAAGAAAAGTGAACAAAAAGTACAAAAGAAATCAAACTCCCAACAAACCGTACTGGTAAACTCATGCTTATCTTACTTTTAGAAAAGAAAAGGGACCAGACAAATAAGACCCCACCCGCTGCTAGTAAAATAAAAAGAAATTTTGGCTCTATTTTAAGGGAATACTGTTTGGCCATAATCGCCGCTTCTCGCAAAATAGCAATATCTCCCACATAAAGAGGTTCTTGTCGATACTGAACTTTTATGACATGGATATAACTTAAAAGAAGCCAAAAAATACTATTAAATAAAATCGACACCTGCATGTTGCCAAATAAAAAGGCAAAAAACACAATGGTCAATAAAATAGGAATCAAGTTATAGTAAAAAATTTCCATGGGTTGGAAAAAAGTCCAAAATAAGCCCTCTTGAAAATTTTCTCCTACTAAATACAGACTAAATAAAGTCACAACTAAGCTTGTAAGGATTGCTGCCAGAATAAATTTTCCGGTCATTTTTAGTGTTTTCATATTCTCTCCAAACTAATTTTGCTCTTCTTTTATTGCCCTATTATACGCTTTATCCCACTTTTCGTCAATTTTCCCCTATCTTAACACTTCCTTAAAAAAACTCCCTTCTAGCAAATGCTAGAAGGGAGAAAGGCAAAAAGATATTTTATCGGTCTAATTCAATTAATTGTAAGGTTTTTGCATCCAATTTTACGTCTAGGTCTTCCTTGTTGTCTTTTAAAAGACCCACTTCATAAACTGCTTGTTTGTTTTCCACTTCTAAAGACCAAGATTCCACCATAAGACCTTCTTCCTTGGCTTCTTTTTTTGCTGCAGCCATGGCTTCTTTTTCTGTTTTTACTTGGCTTAAATCCAAAGCTTCAATAACTTGGTTCTTTTCTGCTTCTTGCTCTTGACCTAAAATTTCTCCTGATGTGACATGAATTTGCATTTTATAGTCATTGTCTTGGTCTTTTCCTCCTAATTCATAAACCACATTTCCATTTTCTTCTTCACAGGAAATTTCTGTCAATTGAGCATTGGGATATTGTTTTTGAAAGGCTTCTACTGCTTTATCTACTGTAACCTTGTAGCCATTTTCATCCAGGACCATTTGAGAAACTTGACCATTTTCTTGATCGGTTTGACTATTTGCTGTCACTTCTTGGTTTTCTACTGCTGCCGTATTATTTACGTCATTTGTAACGGTGTTGTTATTTTTTGGTCCACCACAAGCACATAAAGCGGTCATTAAAGCAGCTGTAATTCCTAGTTTCACATATTTTTTCATTGTTTCCTCTCCTTTTACTTTTCTTCTTTTCTTTCTTCCAAAATGACCCTTTGATGGGCCAGACGAATATTTTCCTTGTCAAAGGCATTTTTAATAGCTACGGCAATTTCCGTACAGGCGTTGGTATAATCCCTATCTGGAACATATCCCCGAAAAACAAAAGTCATCCCATAGTCTAAAAGCTCATTGACAAAAATACCATATCCCCTTTCATGGTGAAGCAAGTCCACTGTTCCTAAGGCCTTTCTTCCCACTTCTTCCACTCGATGAATGTCTTCCCTATAGTGAACAGCCACCTCCACTTGGGCCCCTACCAAGGGCTCATTGGATAGGTTCACAATGGTGGAGCTAATCATGACCTTATTTGTGAGAATATAGTGGAATCCCTTATAGTTTACTAGAACCGTTTTAAAAAATCGAATTTCATGGACTTGTCAAATGACTTCTACTTCCTTAATGTAGATATAGTCTCCAACCTTAATAGGCTGCAAAAGAACTAATAAAATCCCTGAGGCAAGGTCTGACAAACTTCCTTGTAGGGCCAAACCAATAGCTATCCCTAAGGTACCGATAAAGGCCACTAAGGAACTGGTTTTAAAGCCCAGGGTCCCAGCAATCATGGTTATTAAAAAGAAATATAAAATTACCTTTAAGCCCACAATAAGAAAATGGCTCAAGCCTTCATTGACCTTGTGTCTTTTTAACGATTTATGAAGAAAATAACTAATGAGCTTAATAACATAATACCCAATAAGAAAGCTAACTAAACCAATGGCTACGGGTCTCACAAGACTTCTCCACTGAATTGATTCCCAAAAGCCAGGCTTGGTTAATTCTTCAATTTTTTCTGCTTGTTTTTCTATTTCTTCCTTATTTACTCCTGTCGTTCCTAAAAAATACGTTAGCTTCATACCACTTACCTCCCTCCTTTGTTTTAATTTTTAACTATTTTTAAATCTTCTGTAAGGATAGGGTCGTGAAATCCTTCTTCCCTGTACCGGTCCCTTAGGACCTTAAATAAATCTTCTTTCTTTTTAAAAGATAAGAGATTAAAGGGCTCATTCACTGCTAATTTTTCAAAAAAGTAGTACTTGTCCCCTTCTTTCATTAAAAGACCACAGTGGCCTACAAATAAAGCTTCCTTTTCCGCCCCCTCTAGGTAAACAGAGATTAAGTGTCCTTTAGGGTTTGCATTTTTAAAGGTTTTTTTCTCCAAAGCTTCCTGGAGATTTTTTTCGTAGTCTTCCTCTTTCCACCCCCTACTATCCACCTCATTAAAAAGACCTGAATACTTTCTTTTAGGAATATCCTTTAAAGCAGGATTTTTTTCTAAATCCTCCTGGTCAAACATCAAATAGGTCCCAGAAAAATCCTCTTCTTTTACATCAATATAGGGACAAAAAATCTTATAGAGGGTTTCTCTGCAATTCATGTCATAAAAGTCTTCATGTATTTCCAGGTAGTTATTGTTAAAGGCATAGGGATCGTAATTTACTTCCTTTAAAGGCACAAAGGAAGGGTAGGTGGTTTCTTTATTGGTGGAGTTAAAAATTTCAATGGCCTCTTTTACCTGGTCCATATCTTTTAAACCCACATTTTTACTTAGGCGGTCTAGGAGGTCAAAGGTCTCTTGGCTCCCCAAATTCGTCACAAATATAGAATCTTCTTCTTTTTTCGGTCCACAGGCCACAAGTCCAATTAGACAAGCCACCACAAGGACCCTCATTACGCTTCTTTTCATTTTTTCTCCCAATCTTTTGTTACTGCCCATCTTTTTTTGGGTAACAAATAAAAGATGTTATTAGCTATTTTACCATAAGATAAGGTAATTATTAAAATAAAGTAGGTGAAACAATGTTATTAGTTTATGGTCTCAAGGAAGAAAAACTTGCTCTTTTAAAAGAGCTTTCGGAAAAATATGGCTTTTCTTTAAAGAGTGTTAAGGACGAAGATACCTTCTACACAGTAGCTAACCTAGCTGGTTTAGAAGGTGCTGATAAGAGAAAATTTTTAAAGGAAGATTACCCAAAAGACATGGAGTTTTTACTCTTTTGTCAAATCGACCGCCAAGACCTCTATGGCTTTTTACAAGACTTAGACCAAGCTGGTTACCAATTTCCCCACAAGGCTGTCATGACAGAAACCAACCAATCTTGGCCCTTTTCCTATCTTTTAAGTCATATTGCTGAAGAACATACTTTAATGCAAGCTTACCAACGTCTAGGGAAAAAAGTTAAAGCCTCTAGCCACTTAAAAGATCCAGAAATTGAACAGATTATAAAAAAGGCAAAATCTTTATCCTCTTTAGGAGAAGACCTTACTGTTAACCATGTTTTAGCCCTTGAAAAAGAGTTGGATCAAGCCCTAGCCAATTTAGAAAATTGAGCATAGGCTGTTTTAATTTCTTATTTCTGGGTAAAATATAAAAGAACTTCCCATGAAGTTTATGGAATTATTTATTATAAAGGAGGATTTTTATGGGTATTATTAGTTGGATTATTTTTGGAGCTTTAGCTGGTTGGATTGCTAGTAAAATTACTGGTGACGATGCAAATATGGGTGGCGGAGCCAATATCATCGTGGGGATTCTCGGATCTTTCATCGGTGGATTTATTGGTACCAATATCTTCCACTTTGGAAAAGTTACTGGATTTAACATTCAATCCTTTTTAATTGCCATTGCAGGAGCTGTTATCCTACTTTTAATTATTGGCGCTATTCGCAAAAAGAAATAAAACTAACTTTTAAAAAAGGTCCTTGGTTAAAACCAAGGACCCTTTTCTTTGTATCGTCTGTTTTAATTTTTATCACATTGATTTTTACAGTCCTTCTTTCCTCCTTTTCCTCTAGTTTTGAAACATCTTTTGGTTTGTCCAAACATTCTTTTGTCAAGGGATGATGGAAAGGTATCCCAAAACTTTCCCGACTTTTGCCCCTTGTAGACATCCTGTCTTTAATTATTCTGATGAGAATTGTCTACAGAGGATCATTTCCTCGACTTCCTTGTGACTTCTTTGCATGTAGCAAAGAGAAGATTCTTTTCTCGACAGATTTTCCTTTTTAAATTTTTCCAATAAAAAAAGGCCTTTTGGCCAATAAAAAATACCTTGTCATCCATCCAACGCGTCTATTGTAGGTTCCATTCACGACTCACTTTCCTGCTTTATTTTTGCATTATCACTTATCATTTTCTTACAACAATGATCCTTGCAATCAGATCCTCTTAGATTTTCCTTCCTATTTTGCCTAGTCCACTCGATAAGGGAATACTAGCGATCTTTCTCGTCGATTTTAGATCTCTTCCCGACTCGGCAAACTATCACACAATAGTACTCATCCTCGCTCTTGGCCTCTACCAAGGAGCTTGCCGACTTTCCTGCACTTTAAATTCTATATTTAAAAATCGATTGACATCGATAGGAAGAATTAAACTTCAAATTACTTTCGTCCGTTTTTAGCCATCAATTTTATCTCTAATTTATCTTAAATAAATTGACAAACTAACATGAACCCTTTTGAACGTTTCTTCTTCGGAATGTTTTCTGATTTTGCGTTGGATGGAATTTTCAAGGTACAGCCAAAAGAATTTAATTTCTTCTTTTGGTATTTTTAATATACCCCCTTTATCTTTTCTTAAACATTTATTTAAAAAATTTTTAAAAATTTATTTTTGTCTTAAATATCCTAGATAGGCTATAATAGAAGTAAGAAATAGTCACTATTCCACTAAGGAGGTTATTGTGAAACAAGTAGAATTTTTTGATAAAAACAACTATACCCTGTTAGCCGACTTTTATGAGCTGGCTATGGGCAATGGTTATTTTGAAAACGACATGAAAGATACCATCGTCACCTTTGATATGTTTTTCCGGTCGGTACCAGACGATGGCTGCTATGCAATTTTAGCTGGTTTAGAGCAAGTTGTAGAATACTTAGAACAACTCCACTTTTCCGATGAAGATATTGATTTTTTACGATCCAAGGAGATTTTTTCTGAGGACTTTTTAGACTATCTAAAGAACTTTGAGTTTGCCTGTGACATGTGGTCTGTTCCAGAAGGAACCCTAGTCTTTCCCCACGAACCCTTGGTCATTGTTCGAGGCCCCGTTATCCAGGCCCAACTTTTAGAAACCATGATTCTTTTAACCATTAACCACCAATCCATGATTGCCACCAAGGCCAATCGGATTTGCTACTCGGCCCAAGACCGCCCTGTTGTAGAATTTGGTTCTCGTAGGGCCCAAGGTTATTCTGCAGCGAACTTAGGAGCCCGGGCTGCTTATATTGGGGGCTGTGCTGGAACAGCCAATACCTTGGCAGAAAAAACCTACGGTGTCCCTGCCGTTGGTACCATGGCTCACTCCTGGGTTCAAATGTTTGAAACAGAACAAGAGGCCTTTGACGCTTTTGCCAAGACCTACCCCAACAACACCATCTTATTAGTAGATACCTATGACGTCTTAAAACAAGGGGTCCCCAATGCCATTCGAACCTTTGACAAGTATCTAAAACCCAAGGGTATTAAAAACATGGGCATCCGGATTGACTCAGGTGACATTGCCTATCTTTCCAAGAAAGCTCGAAAAATGCTAGATGACGCTGGCTACCCCTATGCCAAAATCATGGCCTCCAACTCCCTTGATGAGTTTGTTATTGAAGCCCTTTTAACCCAAGGAGCCCAAATCGATTCCTTCGGCGTTGGGGAACGTCTCATTACTTCTAAAAGCGATCCCGTCTTTGGAGGGGTTTACAAGTTAACTAGCGTGGAAAGAAATGGCCACTTAGAACCCACTATTAAGATTTCTGAAAATATCTCTAAAATCACCACCCCAGGTTTTAAGAGTCTCTACCGTTTTTATGACAAGGACACCAATAAGGCTCTGGCTGACTTCATCACCCTCTACGGAGAAGAAGTGCCTCAAGGAGAAGATATTGAAATTTTCCACCCTCTCTATACTTGGAAGCGAAGAACTTTAAGTAACTACACAATAAAACCCCTTCTCCACCAAATTTATGACAAGGGTAAGTTAGTTTATGAGCTCCCATCTCTAGATGCTATCCGAGACCATGCTCGAAAAGAGCTTGATAGCTTATGGCCTGAAATGAAACGCTTTGACAATCCCCAAGACTACCATGTGGACTTATCCCAAAATCTATGGGATGTTCGGACCCGTCTCTTAAAGCAACATGGAAAATCTACCCTTACCAAAGAAAAATAAGATGAAGAACGTAAAGACACAAGAAGCTTCCCTAAGTCTTTTAATTAGCTCCGACCTACACGGTTGGTATCTTCCCTGGGACTATACCAAGGATGAAGAAGACGTCCATGGTTCTTTGGCCCAACTCTCTACCCTTATTCAAGATGTTCGGAAAAGCCACGACCATGTCTTAGTTTTTGATGCTGGAGACCTGGTGCAAGGAAACGCCTCCAGCCTCTTTGCCAAAGACCCAGACCACCCAGGAATCCTGGCCTTAAACGCCATCGGCTATAATGGCTGGGTCTTGGGAAACCATGAGTTTGATTACGGAAAAGATTTTATCCAACGGGCCCAGGAAGAATTTAAGGGGAACATCCTTCTGGCGAACCTCTTAGATAGCCAGGGAGACCCTGTCTTTCAGCCCTATAAAATATATGATATAGAAGGCATTAAAGTTGCTGTTGTGGGTCTCATTACTCCTTTGGTGGGAGAATTTAAGGAAAAAACTTCCTTTTTAAAGAATTTTTCTGTAGAGGATCCCGTCACTTGCTTAAACCGTCTCTTTCAAGAAATGCCCCCAGTGGATGCTAAAATCGGTATCTTCCACATGGGTATTCAAAATGAAAATGCCCACCCCAATACTGGCATTCGGGATATTGTCCAACATATCTCTTCTTCCTTTGACGTCATTGCTGGCGCTCATATGCACCAGTTGGAACCAGGTATTCTCTTAAACAAAACCTTGGTGGCAGAAGCTGGGATGTTTGGGACCCATTTGTTAAAAATTGACTTGGACTTTAAAAAAACCCCGAGCAATACCTATATTTCTCAAAGAAGATCCAGCCTTATTCCCATCTACCAAGAAGATGAAATCGTGGCTCCAAATAAGGACCTCATTGACCTTTTAAAACCCTACCACCTTCGGGCAAAAAAAACTTCCGAAGAGGTTTTAGGACAAGTAAAAGATGAAATGGTCATAAGGAGCAAGATTCCCCACTATCCCCATATTGGAAGCTACTCCTCCCCCTTTACTGCTTGGATTGGGTCAGTCCTATTGGAAGCTTCCAATGCCGATGTGGTTTCTTTTCACTTAGACAACCCCTATCCTTCTATTTATCCAGGGGATTTTCGAAAAAAAGACATTTACAGAAACTACCAATATGCTGGAGGAGAAATCTCCGTCTACCGAATCCAAGGCTGGCAATTGAAACGCTATATGGAATGGTCCGCCGCCTATTTTAACCGGATCCACCCAGGCGATGTGACCATCAGTATCCAGCCTAAAAGAGCCCGTCGGAAATACTCCACCTACGACTTTTTTTCTGGCATTCAATACACCATTGACTTAAACCAACCAGTGGGCCAGCGAATTGTGGAATTCACTTATGACGATGGAGAAGAAATTAAGGACCAAGACCTTTTAAATTTAGGGACCAACTCCTTTCGGATGAAGGCCCTTCTTTCTGCCAATGGCGTTTTGGCAGGAGAAAGAGTCCCTTTTCTATATTCCACCATTGACGAGGACCGTTTGGGCCCAAAAAAAGGCCGGATCCAAGATCTTTTAAAAGAGGATATCCGGCGAAGGAAGGTCTTAACAAACAACTTCCAATCTTCTCTACATTTAATTGGTCCTGACCTGACTTCTGGGGAAGCCAAGGCAAGTTTAAAACTTTTAGAAAAAGGCTACCTTCACTTGGACTTTTTACCCACCAAGAGCATCAATATCTATGAAAGTATGCCCATAAAGGAGCAAATAGCCCTCTATCAAAAAATTGGTTTGGAGGAAAACCCCCAAGAAGATGCCCGGCGAGGAGAAATCTACCTCAAGTGCTGGAAGTTTATTGATCAATAAACTTTCCATCTTCAATGGTTAGAATCCTATCTGCCACGCCTTTGGCAAAGCTTTCGTCATGAGTGACAATGAGAATCGTCATTCCCTTGTCTACCAACCTTTTTAAAAGGTCCTTAATGGCTTTTTTTGAATCCTCATCCAAGGCCGAAGTAGGTTCATCTAGACAAAGAACCTTAGGATTTTCCATACAAGCTCGGGCAATAGCCACCCTTTGTTGTTGCCCCCCCGAAAGAAACTCAGGAAAAGCCTCTTTCTTTTCCAAGATGCCCATTAATTTTAATAATTGATGGGCTTTTTCTTTGGCTTTTTCCATGTCCCTGTGGTGGTAAGTAGAAGCCAAAAGCAGGTTGTCTTCTACAGACAGGTTTGGAAAGAGTTGGTAGTCTTGAAAAACCAAACCAATATCCTGGCTCTTTAATGGTTCCTTATCCCAAAGGGCCTGGCCTTGGTCCAAACTTTCTAGACCCAAAAGACAGCGAAGAAAGGTCGTCTTTCCTTCCCCACTTTTCTCCCTCATCCGCCCACCCCAGTGGACACGCAGGCCTCTGATGCCACTCACCTCTGTGTCTCTCTCTCTCCACCATGACTTCCCCCTCCCGTCTGTCTGTCCTATCTCATGTCCATGCC
>JASBZN010000004.1 GCA_029983435.1 Urinicoccus sp.
GTCTTATGCCAATCCAAATGGTCTTGAGTAATATTTGTAAGAATAGCAACATTGGGATGAAAGTCCTGAATGTACTTCAGCTGAAAAGAGCTACATTCCAAAACCACATAATCGCCATCTTGGATTTTATCCATAAGGTCAAAAACTCCCTTGCCAATATTTCCAGCAAGATGGACTCTTTTCCCTTCTTCCTGCAAAATATGCGCCAAGGCCATGCTGGTAGTTGTTTTTCCGTTAGTCCCTGTAATGGCTGTTAGGTGGATATCTTTTTTTAGTAACTTTTGAAAAACCTCAATGTCTGAATAAATAGGCACTCCTGCCTTTTCTAAAGACTGGATAATTTCTTGGTCTGGATGGATTCCAGGGCTCTTGATGCAATAGGCTAAGTCCTGGTATCTCTCTTTTGTAAGTTCTAGATCCTTTGAAAGGTCAAGCTTGGCATCATAAATATAGATGGGATACTCTTTTTTTAAATAGGCATAAGCTGCCTTACCTGTTGTTCCAAAACCTAAAATTCCTATTGCTTGTGTCATTTCATCCCCCCATAAACTAAGAGCAAATAAGCGAGAATACAAAGGAGAATAGACACTACAACAAATACTTTAACAACTTTTGTTTCATGCCACCCCTTTTGTTCATAGTGATGATGGAGTGGACTCATTAAGAAAACGCGCTTCCCTCTTAATTTAAAAGAAATCACCTGAATAATTACCGATAAAGTTTCCATAAAGTAAACACCTCCAGCAATTGGCAAGAGAATAGGAAGCTTTAATAAAACAGCCATTGATGCAACAGCTCCACCTAGGGCCAAAGATCCCGTATCGCCCATAAAGACTTTCGCTGGATACTTGTTATAAAGGAGAAAACCTCCTAAAGATCCTAGCAAAACTAGGGCAAAACGCATAACGGTAGGGTGGTTTAAATAGTTGGCAGCCAGGGCAAAAAAGATGGCCACAGTCATGGTTACAGAAGTAGACAAACCGTCTAAACCGTCTGTTAGATTGACAGAATTTACAGTTCCCACTACGACAAAAATAATAAAAGGAATGTAGAAGGCCCCTAGGTCCCAATGAAGATTAACAAAGGGGACAATAATTTCTGTAGATAGTTTTTGTCCTTTTATTTGAACGAAAACTAAAATAAAGGCAATCAAAATTTGACATAGTAATTTTTGGAGGGCTGTAAAGCCTAAGTTTCTCTTTTTAATGACCTTGATATAGTCATCAAAAAAACCTACAAGACCAAAAGCAACTGTAGAAAAGATAAGAAGGAATCCCTCTACTGTGAAAAGCTTAAAGATTAGCGCACAAATACATAGGCTGAGAATAAAAATAATCCCTCCCATTGTTGGCGTTCCTGCTTTGACAAAGTGAGAACTAGGTCCATCATCCCGAATACTCTGTCCTGCATTAAGGCGCTTTAGCTGGGGCAAGACCCACCGTCCTATTAAACTTGAAATAATAAAACTTATTAAAAGAATTCCTAAATTTTTTAGACTAAAAAACTCAGTCATTACCTCTCCTCATTTCTTTGCGTTTCTTTATCTTCTTTCGATGCTCTTTTCTTGCTTTCCTTGGTTTTTTCTTTCCTTTTCTCTTCTCCGTCTTTTTTAGGCGCATCTCCCAAGGCTGGTTCAAAATAGAGGTCCATGGGTTTTTTCCAAGAGACAACGGAGCCGGCACTGGGTACTTGTTTTACTAATTGCCCTGTCCCATGAATAGTGTATTCCACTTCTAAGGGTTCAAGAATTTCTTTTACTTCTTTCACATCTTTCCCCATAAGAATCGGCATGGTTAAGGTGTTGGTATCATTGGGATTTAAGTAAAGATCCACAATGGTTCCAGAATCTACAAGAGTGCCTGGTTTTGGCAACTGTTTCGTCACTAGAGTAAAGTCATTCATTCCAGTATACTCAGTGTTAAACTTTAAACCCTTTTCTGTTAAAATCCTTCCAGCATCTTCAATGAGCATATTTTGTACATCTGGCACTTCTACTTCTACTTTTTCACCAGAAGTTTTTCCCGTTTCCGTTTTTTCATACCCTTCATAGGATAAAATTTCTCCCAGCATTTTCCCTGCATAAGGAGCTGCCACTGCCCCTCCATAATATCCCTTTTTTGGTTCTTGAACAATCATAAGAAGGGTGTATTTTGGTTTTTCAATAGGTGCAACTCCAACAAAAGATGAGATGTATTGGTTTTCTTCGTAACCGCCATCTTTGGAAACCTTATTGGCTGTACCAGTTTTTCCACCAATTCGGTATCCTGGCACTGCAGCCCGGCTCCCACCACCTTCTATTACTACTTTTCCCATTAAACTTAGCATCTTTTTCGACGTCGCTTTGGAAATTACTTGTCTTTTTACCCGAGGTTTATAAACTTGTACTGGTTTATTATCCAGAGTTTCAATATCTTTTAATACGTGAGGAACCATGAGGTTACCACCATTTGCTATAGCACTCACCGCATTAATCACTTGGATTGGCGTTGCTGCAATTCCGTGGCCAAAACTTACAGTATCCTGTTGAAGCTTAGAAACCTCTTCAAGGTCTTCAGGAATAAGCCCTTCCATCTCTCCTGGTAGGTCAATTCCTGTTTTTTGTCCAAAACCAAAGGCCCGAATATAACGTTCTTTACGATCTAAACCTAATTCTCGCCCCATGCGAACAAAACTGACGTTACAACTTTTAGCAAAACCTTCTGCCATAGTAATATCACCATGGGGATTAGGTAAGGATGCACACCGAATAGGTCCTCCAGGAACATCCCGGACATAGCCTGAACAGTAATAGTGCTTATCTTCCGTTGTAGTATGCTCTTCTAAAGCTGCTGCTGCAATAACAGTTTTAAAGGTAGAGCCAGGTTCATACATGTCGCTGACGCAAAAGTTTCTCCAATTGTCAAACCAAAGCTTGGCCTTGTCTTCTCCGTTTAAATCGGCCCATTTTTCCTGTTGATCTTTTGTCTGAGGTTTTTTCGGGAAATTTAAGTTGAAGTCTGACTGATTGGTCATGGCCACAATAGCGCCAGTATCCACTTCTTGAACGATAACATTGATAGATTTGGCCTGGACTTCTTCCTTAGCCCTTTTGGCAATATCCTCCACAATCCCCTGGATACTTTCATCTAGGGTCAAGCGAACGTTCAAACCTTGGGTAGGAAGGTTGTTGTCTTCTTCTTCCATCGTTAGGGTTTGGTTTTTAGCATCTCTTAAGCCAACTCTTTTCCCCAGCATCCCAGCCAATTGATCGTTGTAGTATTTTTCTACCCCATAGGTCCCATAGCCATCTTGGTTCATAAATCCTATGACATGGGCTGCTAAATTGTTCGCAGGATAAAACCGTTTTTGTTGGTCTTGAACATAAACCCCTCTTAAATCTGCATTTTGAATGTTTAAAGAAGTGGCTCGGTCAATATCCTTGGCCAAAATCACTTCATCTTTTTTGCTTTCCTTATATTTTTCATAAACTTCTTCCTTAGGAAGGTATAAAAGATTGGCAAGCTTGTTTAAGACTTGATCCAAAGCAGCTTGGTCTAAGGTTCCCTTTTTCATAAAGGCATTTTTATTTAAAGTCACAGTAGAAGCAGAAATATTAACAGCAAGTTTTTTCCCATTTCGGTCTAAAATATATCCCCTATCAGGCTGCAATACTTCATTACGCGACATCTGTGCTAAGGCTCTTTTTGCAATATCGTTGGATTGTAAAATTTGTATTTGATAAAGTCGAACGACTAAACTACAAAATAAACACGTTGCGAAAAAAAGCAAAAAGAAAATTCTACTTCTTCGACGCTTAGCGCCATTTGATTTTCTTCCACTCTTTTTGGCAACGTGTCTATAGTTTCCATGGCGTGAGTTCAAAGAGATCCCTCCCCTTCATTTGCGCCAAATATTTTTAAAATGGAGATAACCGGGCTCAAAAACACATTCTCTTTTACGTCTGTTTCAGCAACTTTTTTATCCACTTGGATATAGATTACTTGATCATCGTCAGGATATACCATTCCTAATTTATATCTAGCAATGCTTGCTACCTCATCAGAACTCTTTATGCCGTCTAACTGCCCACTTATGGAGTCTTTTGTTTTTTTCAGTTCACTTATTTCTACATTTTGACGCTCAATGTTATTTTTAAGTTTTTCCAACTCTAGATAGTTTACCATAAGTACCAATAACATTAAAGCACAAAGGCCCCAAATTATATATAAACCGAAAGGGAATACACCTTTGCTAGGCCTTCTGTTTATTTTTCTTTTTGTAGGCTTGCTATTCATCATTAACTCCTTTAGCCTAAATCTTTTCTGCAATACGACATTTAGCAGAACTGGATCTTGGATTTTCTTTTAATTCCTCCGGACTAGCCTGTAAAGGTTTTCGTGTAATAATTTTAATCTCACGAACCTTTTGGCAAGTACAAACTGGTTGTTCTGGTGGGCAAATACAATCTTTAAACGCATACTTAAAGGTTTCTTTCACAATCCGGTCTTCTAGAGAGTGGAAAGAAATCACTACGATTCTTCCTCCTGGATTTAACCATTGAATCATTTCATAGAGAGTGTCTTTTAAAACACCTAATTCATTGTTTACCTCAATGCGTAAGGCTTGAAAAATCCGTTTTGCAGGGTGACCTCCCTTTCTCCTTACTTGCTTTGGTATCGCCGCTTTAATAAGGTCCACCAGTTGAAAAGTAGTTTCAACTGGCTTATCTTGCCGCGCCTTTACAATAAACTCTGCAATCCTTTTAGACCAGCGTTCTTCACCATACTCCCGAAAAATTCGATCTAAATCCTCCAAGGAATAAGTGTTGACAATATCTTTAGCTGTAAAAGCCTTGCTTTGATCCATCCGCATGTCCAAGGGAGCATCAAAGCGGTAGGAAAACCCACGGTCTTCTTGGTCAAATTGGTAACTACTTACCCCTAGGTCCAATAAGATACCATCTAGGCCCTCAACGCCTTCCTTTTTCAAAGCTTGTGTAAAGTCCTTATAATTTAAGTGGTAAAAGGAAACAGATGAAAAATCCTTTAACTTTTCTTGACTGGCTTTTAAGGCATTTTCGTCTTGGTCCAAGCAAATAAGCTTTCCATCTTTTAGGCGCTGTAGAATCCCCATTGAATGATTCCCACCGCCTACAGTTCCATCTAAGTAAGTCCCATTTTCTTTAATTTTTAGTCCATCAAGAACCTCTTGATAGAGAACTGGAATATGATGAAACTCCATGTTGCTCCTCCTATATGCCAAGCTCACTCATCTTTTCAGCAATTAAATCAATTCCCAGAGCATCATCTGCTATATATGCATTCCACAGGCTTTCGTCCCAAATTTCCACCCGGGTAGACACCCCTATAATTACTGATTCTTTTGTCAATTGAGCGTGATCTCGTAAGTTACTGGGGATTAAAATCCGCCCTTGGTTATCCAGAGAAGTTTCCGCAGCTCCTGCAAAGAAGAAACGTACAAAAGCTCTAGCGTCACGATTCGTTAGTGGGAGAAGTTTTAGCTTTTCTTCTATCCGTTTCCACTCTTCATTTGGATACACAAATAAACTGTGATCAAGGCCCTTTGTAATTACAAAAGACTGTCCCAGTTCTTCTCTGAATTTGGTAGGTACAATGATTCGTCCCTTTTGATCCATTGTATGATGATATTCCCCAATAAACATTTTTACACCATCTCTTACCACTTAAACCCACTTCTCACCACTTCATCTTTATTTTACATGATTTTAAGGAATAAGGCTACACATTTTAAGGGTTTTTAGGCAATAAAAAAAGAAAGGGCACCTTGTCCCTCTCTTTTCTTTCTCTATATTTTTATTTTATTGTTTTTCTCTTTTGCTGGCTACGACATAAATAATCAAACAAGCAACAATTAAAAGGATACTGGTGATTTGTGCTGTGCGGAAGGGCCCAATCATTAAGCTATCCGTTCGCATTCCTTCGATAAAATACCGACCAATACTGTACAAAATCCCATAAAGGGCAAAGACTTGTCCCTTAAACTTTCTTCGCTTAAAAATGACAAAAAACAAAAAGAAAAAGATTGCCACATCTAAGATGGATTCATACAAAAAAGTAGGGTGAACTCGAACCCCATTTACTAAGATTCCCCAGGGAAGATCGGTAGGTCCTCCGTGGGCCTCTCCGTTCATAAAATTTCCCCAACGGCCAATCCCTTGGGCCAAAGCAAGACCTGGAGCTACACAATCTGCCATATCCAGAAAATGGTAACCCTTTTTCTTACAATAAATAAGCCCCACTAGGATTCCTGCAACAATTCCTCCATGAATAGCCAGTCCTCCTTGGCGGATGTTAATAATTTCCGATATATGTTGGGAGTAGTAATCCCATTCAAAGATTACATACCAGACCCTGGCTCCCACAACTCCTAGGGGAACTCCCATAATTAAGAAATCATCAATGGCAACTTCTGGAATGTTTTCTGTTTGGCGAGTTAGGTACTTTGCCAATTCATAGGCAAAAATAACCCCCAAACCAATCAAAATCCCATACCATCTTATTTCCAAACCAAAGAGGGTAAAGGCAACTGGATTAGGCATTTTTTTCTCCTTCTGCAATGGCTATGCCTGCACTAACGCCTAAGCGATCTGCTCCAGCTTCAATCATTGCCTTTGCTGTTTTATAATCTCTAATTCCGCCAGAAGCCTTAATATAAGCCTTGTCTTTCACTGTTTCTTTAATGAGTTTTACATCTTCCAAGAGCGCTCCTCCTGTAGAAAAACCTGTGGACGTCTTCACAAAATCCCCACCAGCTTCTACAACAAGTTGGCTCGCCTTGACAATTTCTTCTTTTGTCAGTAGGCAGGTTTCAATAATCACCTTTAAGACATGGTCTCCAATGGCTTCTTTAATTTCTTGAATTTCTTTTTTTACCAGGTCTTCTTTCCCACTTTTTAAGGCCCCTATATTAATGACCATATCTATTTCATCTGCACCTTTTTTAATGGCATCTTTGGCTTCAAAAATTTTTGTCTCTAGGGTGTTGGCTCCTAGGGGAAAGCCAATCACTGTGGCAATTTTAACTTCTTGGTCTTGAAGCAAGTCTTTACAAAGCTCAATCCAACAGGGTTGAACACAAACAGAGAAAAATTTGTAATCGGCTGCCTCTTGACAGAGTTTTTTAATCTGTTCTTCCGTTGATTCTGGCTTTAATAAGGTATGATCTATTCTTCGATTAATTCCCATTGACTCCCCTTCCTCCTATATATTCCATTTTCCTTCATAATATCTTGACTTAAAAAACCTCTTTCATAGGGCTCTTTGTCTGTATTATTTACTTGAACCACTCTGACCTTTTCATAACCCAAGGTTTTAAAAGTGATTTCCGCTTCTAAATAACTGGCATCAAACTGCCGAGGGTAGGACGGTGCCCCTGCCGTTACTAAAAGACTTGCTTGCTTTTTCCCCTGCCAATTCATTTCATGGGGAAAGTAAGCTTGCATCCGGTCAATAAACTTTTTTAGTAACCAACTGAGTCCATTAAAATAAACAGGACTTGCAAAAATAAGCTCCTCTGCAGCTTCCACTTTTTCATAAATCGGACTTAAGTCATCCTCTAACTTACACCTGGGCTTTTTTAAACAGGCCTTACAGTGAATACATCCCTTAAAATCTAAGGTGTTTAAATCCACTATATCGACTAATTTATCCTTACCATAAAGGTCCAAATAGTCTTTTAAAAGTTTTTCTGTATTCCCGCCCTTGGTGGAATAGCCCACCAAGGCTAGGAGTTTTTCTTTATTTTCCATAGGGCAACTAGGTAAACTCCCTCCATAATTAAAATAAAAATTCCAACTAAGCCTGCCATACCTTGGAAAAAAACTTCTGGAAGCATTTGAATCATAACATCTGTCTTTGGATTTAAAATCCATAGATCATTAGTAAAAAACAACCGGTGAAAATAGATAAAGCTGGACTCAAAATTAAAGGCAATTAAAAGACTCAAAAGTAAAAAACCTAGGCAAACCCATAGGTTGCCCCAGTAGTAGTTTCTTAAGTAACCCTTGGATCGCCTTCCATAGAGAAAAAGGGCAAGAAAGCTCAACCCAGCTCCTAGTAAAATCTTGTTTTTTAAGACCATTAAGCCATGGACATCTTCCATATGCCTAACCTCTCTATCGTTGAAGTAAGAGTTAATCAGTCGATTATCTCCTTTTTCTAAATAGATTCGCAGGGCTCGTCCTCTTTTTTGGACCTCCCCCATGCTTAAGCCCGTAACGGCAGGGATTCGATTCCTTTTAAACTGGTAAGAATAATATCCTTCCCATTGGCTCACTAGGGTAATCCCCAGGCTAATGGATAAAAGCAAAAAACAAATCCCCGCTAAGGCCCCTAAAAATTTAGCCTTCATCCGCTTCCTTCCAGTTATGGTAGATGTCTTGAACGTCATCGTTGTCTTCCAAGGCATCAATTAATTTTTCCATTTTTTTAATGTCATCTTCTGTGGTTAATTCCACTTCATTTTGGGGCAGGTAGGTAATTTCTGCAAGTTCTGGTTGGAAACCTGCATCTTCTAAACTATCTCTAACAGTAGCAAAGTCTTCAGGACTGGTGGTAATTTCAAGTCCTTCTTCATCTCCATCCACATCTTTTGCTCCGCTATCAATAGCCACCATCATGGCTTCATCTAAATCCACACCATCCTTGGCTGGAATATAAATCATCCCTACGTTATCAAACATAAAGGATACGCAACCACTGGTTCCTAGGTTCCCCCCATTATGGTCAAAAGCATGTCGCATTTCAGGAGCTGTCCGGTTTCGGTTATCTGTTAAAGTCTTTACCATCACAGCAATACCAGATGGGCCATATCCTTCATAGGTTACTTCTTCGTAATGGGTATCGTCATCTTCTCCAGTTCCCTTTTTAATAGCCCGGTCAATATTGTCATTGGGCATGTTGTAAGATTTTGCCTTATCAATGGCCATCTTTAAAGAGGGGTTGTAGTCTGGATCTCCTCCACCTTCTCTGGCTGCCACCATAATGTAGCGAGCCATCTTGGTAAATACCCGGCCCTTTTTTGCATCTTCTTTTCCTTTTTTATTTTTTATATTATTCCATTTTGAATGTCCTGACATGAATCATTCCTCCTTCAATTCATCAGTTTATTTTATCATATTTGATCTTGATATGGTAGTTTTAAGAAAATTTTAAGCTTTATACGACTTCCCTTAAACGCTTCCAATAAAAAAGCTTCCTTCCAGATTCCCTGAAAAGAAAGCTTTTTTCCTTCATCCAATGCCTTTGCCCTTCTTTTATAGGTAAAAAATCAACACCTTGTAGAGGATGGGACTACAGAGAAGAAGATTGATAAAGGAGAGGGTTAGAGTTGCCCGGTCTAATTTTCCCTTTTTCTTCAGGGCAAAGCTTAAGGCGAACAAACTGATTAGATAGCCTAGAGTAAAAACTAAGGAATATCTTCCTAAGAGAAAAGTCTCCACTTGCTTTTGAAAATCATAGATCAGTTTTAATTCTCCTAAGTTCGTAAATTGACTTAAAGTCAAGGGCCCTGTAAATACAACAAAGTAAATAAGGTCCAATAAAAACAAAATTTTTTTCAAGATTTTCTCCTTTGAATAGGCAAAGCTACCACCACAAAAATGCTAGCTAATTTTTTATTTAATTTGATCTTTTAAGTTGACACACTCAATAGCTGAAACGGCTGCATCAAAGCCCTTGTTTCCAGCCTTGGTTCCCGCTCTTTCTACAGCTTGGTCAATAGTATCTGTGGTCACAACACCAAAGATCACAGGTGTTTGTGTAGCTAGAGAAACTTGAGCGATCCCCTTGGCCACTTCTGTAGAAACCAATTCATAATGGGTTGTGGCTCCTCGAATCACTGCTCCTAGGCAAATCACTGCATCGTATTTTCCACTTTCTGCTGCCATTTTAGCAAAAAGTGGAATTTCAAAGGCTCCTGGAACCCAGATTAGGTCAATATCGTCTTCTCCAGCTCCATGTCTTAAAAGAGCATCTTCTGCTCCTTCAATAAGCTTAGATACGATAAATTCATTAAAACGAGATGCCACTAGGGCGAATTTTTTGTTTTTTGCTAGTAATTTTCCTTCAATCTTTTTCATTTTCTTTCCTCCAAATCAAATTGTTTCATTAAGTGGTCCATTTTTTCTACCTTTGTGGATAGGTATTTTTTGTCGTATTTTTGTGCCTCTATTTCTATAGGCTCTCTAGAGACAATCTTCATACCATATTGACTAAGATTATAAATTTTATGGGGATTGTTCGTTAAGAGTCGAATTTCCTTTACGCCCAAACTCCGGAGAATTTGCGCTCCAATGTAGTAGTCCCGCGCATCTTCTGGTAGCCCCAACATAACATTGGCTTCCACTGTGTCATACCCCTTGTCTTGGAGATTGTAAGCCTTAAGCTTGTTAATAAGACCAATCCCCCGGCCTTCTTGCCGCATATAGAGAACAATTCCTCGCCCTTCCTTTTCTACTTGTCGCATGGCTTGGGCCAGTTGGTCCCCACAGTCGCACCGTAAAGACCCAAAACTATCTCCCGTTAAGCACTCCGAATGGACCCGGACCAAAAGATCCTTTCCATCTCCAATGTCTCCCTTAATTAAGGCCACATGTTCTTGACCTGTAAACTTTTCTTCATAGCCAATAGCAGTAAAGTGACCAAATCTTGTTGGCATATCCACTGGATCTATCGCCCTTACTAAATTGTCTTTAATTTTTCGATAGGTCTTTAATTCTTCAATGGTCATGTAGACAAGGTTATTTTCCTTGGCAAAGTCGATGACATCTTGCCCCCTTAACATATGGCCATCATCTGCCATAATTTCACAGCAAATTCCCACTTCTCTTAAACCAGCTAGTCGAAGGAGGTCTACAGTGGCCTCTGTATGGCCTTCTCTTTCCAAAACCCCTGCAGGTTTAGCAACTAAGGGGAACATATGACCTGGACGTCTGAAATCAGTGGCTTTGGATTCAGAATCTGCCAACTTTCTTGCTGTAAAAGCCCTTTCTTCTGCAGAGATTCCCGTTGTCGTTTCCACATGGTCCACAGAAACGGTAAAAGCTGTTTCGTGATTATCTGTATTGTGTAGGACCATGGGGTCTAATTCTAAACGGTCCGCTTCTTTTTGGCTAATGGGCATACAGATGAGTCCCTTGCCTCGACAGGCCATAAAGTTGATATTATCCCTAGTGGCAAATTCTGCCGCTAAAATCAAATCCCCCTCATTTTCTCTTTCTGGATCATCTGTTACAACAATCATTTCTCCTTTTTTTAAGGCTTCCAAAGCCTTTTCCACTTGATTCATTTTCTACCTCCTAAAATCCACAATTTTTATAAAAGTCAAGACCTTGGACACTTTCATCCTTGACCATATTTTCAATGTATTTTCCAATTAAGTCACACTCTAGGTTGATGTAGTCCCCCACCTTGATATGGGAAAAATTTGTCCGCCTCTTGGTCTCTGGAATCAGGCTTACCGTCACATGGGTCTGGGTAAGCTCTGCAATCGTTAGGCTAACCCCATCTAAACAAATGCTCCCTTGGGCTACCATGTACTTGCGGTAGCCTGGCGGAATCAATAGGGTCATTAAAAACTGCCCCCGGACCTCTTGAACTTGGGTGAGCTGAGCCACCCCATCAATATGTCCCGAAACCATATGGCCGCCTAGGCGACTTTCAAGAGTTAGGGCCCGCTCCAAGTGAACCTTAGACCCAATTTTTAAATCCTTTAAGGTGGACTTCTTTAATGTTACTTCCATGGCATCTCCCTGAAAGCCTTGGCTAGTCATTCCCACAACGGTAATACAAACACCATTGACTGCAATGGAATCTCCCAACTTTGTTCCCTCTAGGACTTTTTCACAAGTTACGGTGAAAGTTTTGCCTCTGGGTGTTGTTTCCAACCTGGAAATCACACCTACTTCTTCTATAATTCCAGTAAACACTCTCGCCCTCCTTGTATCTTTACATCCTTGCCAATTACCTCTAAGCCACGAATTTCACTATAAAAGGCATCTTTTAACTCTTGAACACCTAAATCACCAACCGCTGATTTTCCTGTTTCTCCAATAAAGAGGGGCGCCTGGTAAATAACCCACTGGTCCACCAAGCCCTCTCGAATAAAACTAGTGATTACCTGACTTCCACCTTCTACTAAAAGAGTCGATACTTTTTCTTTTCGATAAAGATCTTTAAAGACCTCTGAAAGATCCAACCCTCTCTGGCCTTCCTTTACAGAAACAGCCTTGGCTGTAGCCGTTAAGTCCTGACTCTTTATCTTTTCTCCTACATAGAAGATGGTTTTTTCATCCTGGAATAAGTGGTGGGTCTTCGGCGTTTTTAACGCTCGATCCAGAACAATCCGTAAAGGATTGCTGCCGCCTGTTCGGCAAGTGAGCCTGGGGTTGTCCTTTAAGGCGGTTCCCCGTCCCACTAAAATCCCATCACAAATCCCCCTTAACCGATGGCCATCTTCTCGCGCTTCAGGGCCTGTTATCCACTGACTATCTCCTGTTATTGTTGCAATTTTTCCATCTAGCGTCTGGGCCATTTTCAAGACTACGTAGGGTCTAGCCTTTTGAATAGTAAAGTGAAAAATTTTATTCATAGCATGGCACTTTTCTTCTAATACGCCATAGGTTACTTCAATCCCTGCTTCTTTTAATTTTTTTATGCCCCTTCCACTAACTAAGGGATTCGAATCCAACTCGCCCACAACAACTCGCCTTAGTTTTTTTTGAATGAGCAAGTCCACACAGGGAGGAGTTTTTCCGTAGTGGGAGCAAGGTTCCAAAGTGACATAAAGAGTTCCGCCAGACGCTTCCACATCCCTTAAACAGCGAACCTCTGCATGAGGACCGCCATAGTAGGCATGGTAACCTTTGCTAACAACTTGTCCATCCTTTACTAAGACTGCCCCCACCAAGGGATTGGTCTTGGTTTTTCCCTTTCCTTTTAAAGCTTCCTCTAGGGCCATTTCCATAAACTTTTGATCCATTTTGCCTCCTTGACCCATAAAAAAAGAGCCCATAACCAGGGCCCTGTACATACATCATTGGATGCTTTTCTTTCATCCGGACTTTAACCGTCGGTATTGGAATTTCACCAATTCAATCTTGCGACTCGTGGACTATCACCACCGGTGAGGAATTGCACCTCGCCCTGAAAAACAATTTCATCTTTATTTATTTTCCATCTCCCATGATACAACAAATCCGAAGTTTGTCAAGACTCTTTCGGACAAATCGGTGGAAACTCTCTTTTGTGTTGGGAGTTTTTGTGCATTTTTTTAATTTTTTCACTATTGGCCGATTCCTCCCCTGTCCGAATATAGGCATTGAGTTCTTCATAAGAAAAGCCCATTTCCTTTTCATCGGTTTGACCTTGGAAAAGACCTGCTGTGGGTTTTTTTTCAAGGATCCGATCTGGAACTCCCAGTTCTTTGGCTAGTTCATACACCTCATCTTTTAAATAGGCAGCAATGGGTAAAAGATCCGCTCCAGAATCTCCATACTTGGTATAGTAGCCTGTATAAAATTCACTGGCATTGGAGCAACCACAAACCAAATAGCCGCGGTCTTGGCTATAATAGTATAAAGTAGTCATCCGCAAGCGAGGTTTAATATTAGAACGTGCCATGGTGTTTTCACTAGAGAAGCTGGCTTGAATGAGGCCATGAAAACTTGGTCCCAAATCCACCTTTTCCACTGCAAGGCCAATCGCTTCTGCCAAAAGCCTCCCGTCTTCCTCATCTTGTGGGTCGCTGTCAATGGGCATAATCAAGCCTAGAGCATTTTCCCCAAAAGCTCTCTTTGCCAAAGCAGCAACCACTGCAGAATCCACGCCACCGCTTAAACCAAACACCAACCCCTTGGCTCCAGCTTCTTTTACCTTTTTTTGTAGCCAAGTGACAATATGTTCTACTTCCCTCTTTGTATCCATTAAACTTCCTCCATTTTATCTGTTAAAATTTTACCTGCCTTGACAGGAGCCCGGTTTTCTCCTAGTATTTGAATCTCTGCCTGCCCCCTCGTAAGGTTGTTGATTAAATTCTGAAAGGCGTCCATCCTGGTCTTTTCAATAACCATCTTATAGCGAACCATTTCTGAGTAATCCTTGTCTTCTATTTGATAGTTTTCTTCTTGGAGCTGAAAATCTATTTGTCCCTGCTGGGCATAGTCTACTTGAATTTCTACCTCTTCCACCCTGGACCAATTTGCAACTTCTCCTGCATCTAGGGCCAGCTGGCTAGCCAGGGTATAGGCTTTAACTAAGCCTCCCTTCCCCAGTAAAACGCCCCCAAAATACCGGACTACAACGACACAAACACAATCAATTTCAGCCCTTTGGAGGCTATCTAAAATTGGTAGACCAGCTGTAGACTTAGGTTCATTATCGTCATCGTAGCGCTCTAAAATCTGGGAACTAATTCGATAGGCACTGACATGGTGCCGGGCTTGCGGATGGAGCTTTTTTATCTTTTCAATATAGGCCAGGGCATCTTCTTCCTTTTGGATATGGCAAGCATAGCCGATAAAGCGAGATTTTTTCATGGTATGCTCTGCAATTCCCTCTTGAATAACAGACTTCATCCTTGGTCCCTCCTCCAGCGTTTCCAGTCCTCTTTTAAAAAGTCTCCCTTCAACACACTTCCCTCTGCATCATAAGTTACATCTGCCTGGGGATATTTCTTTAAAGCCTGGGACAAGAGGTCTTGATCTTGAAAAGAAAAGCGAATTTCCTCATGAACCCACTGGTCTCCCAAGACCTTTAAAATCTCCTTTTCCAACTTTTCTACTGGATCATAGTAGGCTGAATAATAAAGAGGGTGGTCTGGCCTTGGTAAAATCACCTGGGGTCGTATAGAGGGATGATCCACCTTGTTAAAAACCGTCAGCCTGGGAATATCCAAAAGATCCAAGGTTTTTAAAATCTTCAAGGTCTCTTTATAATCCCTTTGCAAGTTTTCCGATTGCCCATCTAAAACATGAATTAAGGCACTACTATTTTTCAACTCATCCAAAGTCGATTGGAAAGCTTTCATTAAACTATCTGGCAAATGACTTACAAAACCTACTGTATCTGCTAAAATAACTGGTCGCTTGTCTAAGAGGTTTACAGACCGCAAGCTAGTATCTAGGGTGGCAAAAACCATGTCCTTAACAAATACTTGCTTGTCCGATTCCTCTCCCAGAAGACGATTCATGATGGTGGATTTCCCAGCATTGGTATATCCTACAAAACTGATAACTGGCAAGTGGCTTTTTTCCCTTTGCTTCAACTGCTGCTTCCTCTGCTTATTAATCTTTTTCAGCCTTTCCTCCATTTGGTGAATTTGGCTGTCAATCTTCCGTCGGTCTAATTCCAGTTTCTGCTCCCCAGGGCCTCTCGTGCCAATACCTCCAGCCGCCTTGGAAAGAGAATAAGACCCGATCAAACGGCTTTTCCCATATTGAAGCTGGGCTAGGGCCACTTGTAACTTAGCATGCTTGGTCTTGGCCCGGCTGGCAAAGATATCCAAAATCAAGTGGGTCCTGTCCATGACCTGGATTTCCAATTCCCTTTCCAAGTTTCGCAACTGAAAACCCTTGAGGTCATCATTTACAATCACCAGGTCTGCTTCCAGCTTGTGAATCAAGTCCTTTAGCTCTTCTAGCTTCCCCTTGCCAATGTAATAGGGGCCTGCTTCCTTTATATTTTGTTCTAACTCCGCCAAAATAAGGCCATGGTCTGCCTCAATTAACGCTCGGGTTTCTTCACTGCTGGTAGGACTTAAACTTGTCGTTACTAAAATGACACCCTCTTGTTGATCCATTGCCATCCTCCTTTTCTCCATTATACTAAAGAATTTTTCCCCGTACAATCTTCTTTCCTCTTCTTTTGTCCTTGTATAAATTCTCCTCTTATCCTCTGTTTTTATTAATATTGTATATGCTATAATGGACAAAAGGAGCGAATGATGAATAATAACATGTCACAAGAGGCAGGAAAAAGTAAGAAACCTTCACTTATCTTGCTTATCCTAGCCTTTGCCCTGGTTCTTTTCCTAGGCCTGGTGGCCAGTGTCCTAGTGGGAATTTTATTTTCCCTACCAGAAACAGACCTGAGCAACTTATCTTCTACTTATTATCAAACATCCAATATCTACGATGAGTCAGGCAACTTATTGGAAAATATTGAATCCGAAGAATTTCGGACCATTATTCCCTTAAAAGACATGCCAAAAAACCTGCAAGATGCCTTTATCTCCATTGAGGACAAGCGATTTTACCAACATCGGGGTCTAGACCCCCGGGGGATTGCCTCTAGCCTTCGAGATAACATCCGCGCTGGATCTGCAGTTCGTGGTGGGTCTACCATTACCCAGCAACTAGCCAGGAATGTTTTTTTGACCCAGGAAAAATCTCTGGACCGAAAAATTAAGGAGGCCTACCTCTCTCTTAAGTTGGAATCCCAACTTAGTAAAGACCAAATCCTAGAAGCCTACCTCAATCGAATCAACCTAGGCCAGGGAGCCTATGGCGTCCAAGGAGCAAGCCAAACCTATTTTTCTAAAAACGCCCAAGACCTGACTCTAGCCCAAGCAGCCCTTCTAGCTGGCATCGTGAAAAGCCCCCGAGACTATTCCCCTATCCTCCGGGTCCCTGTTAGCCAGGAAGTGGACCGGCCCATCCTGGGTCAACAGGAAATTGCAGGACAAGACTACAACCTCTACATAAATCCCAAAAGCCTAGACCGGCAAAAAATCGTCTTGGCTGAACTCTACCGGCAAGGAAAAATTTCTAAAAAAGACTATGAAGATGCTCTAAAAGAAGATGTGTTAGCCAGCCTTCTTCCCTTGGAAAAGAAACACCACAACATGAGTTCCTATGCCATGGACCTCATTAAGGCCCAAGCCAGTGAAATTTTAGCCAATACCTACCACATCTCCCTGGAAGAAGCAGAACACAAACTTTTTACTGGCGGCTACGAAATTGAAACCAGCCTGGATTTAAAGCTCCAGGGAAAAATGGAACGTTTTTATAAAAACTTCCTAGAAAATTATTTACTGCAAGCTTCCTACCGCAAGGGAGCCCGGCTCTTAAACTTTACCACCAACGACCAAGGTCACGTCCTGGACCAAGAGGGAAAGATTTTATACCTGGCCAAGGAAAACCTACTAGACTCTTCTGGCCAATTTTACCTTACTCACGACAAGTGCCTTCAAGACCAAGACAGTCTCTCCCTTCCTGCCGAATACTTTAATATCCAGGGAAACCGGGTCTATTTTAAACCCTTTTATTCCCTAGAAAACCACGTCCTAACAAGTTATGACTACGGTCAATGGCAAGTGGACCAAGACTTTAAAGTCCTTGGCGACCGCTTGATTCTGTCTAAAAAATTCTTAACAGATCATCCAGATTTTATGGTGGAAGGAGAAGAAGGCTACCACTTCAGCTCCAACTACTACAGCCCCGGTCCAGCTACCATCCAACCCCAAGTTTCCAATATTGTCATTGATAATTCCACTGGCTACATCCGGTCCATTATCGGTGGCTTGGATGTGGAATCCAAGGGAGCCAAATTGCTCAATCGGGCGACGATGAGCCCTCGAATCCCAGGTACTGTCATTATCCCCTTTAATGCCTATCTAACGGCCTTGGAAAATGGAAAGAAACCTGCTAGCATCTACGATGACGCCTTGGAAGAAAACAACGGAAACTTTTGGCCCGAAAATCCTTCAGGAAGATACTACGGCCTAGAAACGCTACGAAAAAATTTAGAACATAACTCCTACACTGTTCCAGTAAAAATGGTCAAGGACTTAGGTTTTGATAAGGTCTTAGAGACACTAGCTAAGTTGGGAATTTACCAAAAAAATCATCCTGAAAAAGACACCTTTATCCAAGCTCACGAAGCCGCCTTAAACGACATGACCTTAGACTCCCTAGCCCTTGGAAATATGCGACAAGGCGCCACTTGCTATCAGCTTTCTACTGGCTACTATGCCTTGGCCAATGGCGGGACTTATAAGAAACCTACCATTATTAAGACCATTAAGGACCAAAGTGGAAGAATCATCTACCAAAGTAAAAACCGAAAAATCCACCAACTTTGCTCTAAAGAAACTGCAGCTGTTCTTACAGACTTTCTTCGCACCAACGCCATTCGGGGCCAGGCTTCTGGCGTTACCGCCTCGGACAACGCCTTAGCTGCCATCTATGGAGAAAATAAATTTCAATCAGACCAATGGCTCTTTGGCTATACGCCCCACTACACCATTGGAACTTGGATGGGGTGTGATTTGCCAAAAGTCAGCTTAAATTCCAACAAAGAAGTCATCTTTGACCTCTGGAGCCAAGTGGCTTCCATTTCCCACAGGCCCTTAGATCCCATTGAAAAATTCCCCCTTCCTAAAGATCTTCAAATGGTAAATATTTGTGAAAAGAGCGGCCTCTTGGCCTCTTCCAAAACAGAAAAAGCTAGAGCCAACTACGATGAACTCTTTAAAGTTGGAGAGGAACCCACGACCTATGACACCAAGCACAAAACCTATAAGGTCTGTCGTCTCAGTGGAAAAAGAATTACAAAATTCTGTCCATATGATACAATTATACTAAAGAGTTTCTACCAAAGAGAAAACCCCTACCTGGACAAAGAACTTCCACCCATCCTGCCTCTGGATATGGAAAATATTGACGACGACTACTGCCCCATCCATACTCGAGAATGGTTTGAAGACCACCAGGAAGACGAAGACCAAGACAGGGATTAAATTCCCAAGGAAGCGAAGGAGGCTACCATGAAAGTAGGAAAAAAGATTCGAAAACTAAAAAGAGACATTGCCCTGGCAAAATTCACCCATAAATCTTTTCGCTTGTATACAGCCTATCGAGGTTGTAGAAAATTAAAAAAGGGCTTGGATAACTTTTTAACTCCCAAGTATAAGCGGTAAATAGACCAAAATTTAACCCCTGGTTGGACCAGGGGTTTTTTAATGCAAAAAATTTTAAGGTTTTTTTATAAAAGAAGTCCAACTTTACTTTAGGCAACTCTCCAACAAAAGAGTGTTGGTTAAAGCGCCCCCTCCGCCTGGAACTGGTGTCACAACTTGAGAGGGTTTAAAACTTTTGTAGTCCACATCCCCCACTAATTTTCCATCTTTCATGTCCAGGCCGATGTCAATAACCAAGGCATCCTCTTTTACATCTTCAGAACAAATGCTATGGGCCCGTCCCATGGCTGTAAAGATAATATCCGCCCTCTTTAGCTGGGCCTTTAAGTCTTTAGTTTTGGAATGACAAACCGTTACTGTAGCATTTTCCTTTAAAAGTAAATGAATTAAGGGCTTGCCTACTACGGTAGTTCGGTTAATAATTACCACATCTTTTCCCGTCAAGTCTTTTACATAGGACTTGCAAAGTGTTAAGGCCGCTCGTGGGGTAGCTGGAATGTGATAAGGATTCTTGCCAGAATAAAGAGCTC
Source organism: Urinicoccus sp. (assembly GCA_029983435.1). Lineage (GTDB taxonomy): Bacteria > Bacillota > Clostridia > Tissierellales > Peptoniphilaceae > Urinicoccus. The sequence continues at coordinate 19,467 of JASBZN010000004.1, forward strand.
CTCGGTTATAAAGGGTGACGCCATCCAGGTCTTTTTTGGGGTCCATGGCATCTTTTAAGTCTTCTTCTACTTCCTTAAAAATAGGTTCCAGTAAGAGAATTCCCCCTACTTCATCACTTTCATTTTCCGCCTTAAAATCTGCAAAAATTTTAGGCGTCATTTCCTCATAATAATAGGTCCGCACATCGATTCCTAAGTTCTTTCCCGTTTTTAAAAGTCCCTTTTCATAAGATGCAGCCCCAGAATCCTTGCCAAAGCGAAAAACACAAAGGCGTTTTTTCCCATTGTAAGTCCCATTTTCTATTTTTTCTTGTATCTCCTGGACCAGTTTCTCTTTTATTTTATCGCTTCTCAGTTCCATAAAAACCTCCTATCAATCTATTAAGTATTATACATGGTTTTTAGAAAATAGCAATTTTAAGAGACTTGGCTTTGTCTTAAACTGGTAATTTTGCCATCAAAAAAGAAAGAAGAGACTTAGATTTTCAGCCCTCTTCCTTCTTTTTTGAAGCCTATTTCTTTTTACCTATTTGCTAAGATTTTATGAAGTACGTTCTCTTTTCGTTTTTAACTCGCGCTTTCTTTCGCAGTGCGGTTTTTTAAGAACGCGAAAAGGGTCGTTACGATCAAGGGAACGACTAAATCAAAGACAATGTATATTCCACCTTGAAAAAAATAGTCAAGCGCCAATAATAAAACAACCCCACCTAAGTAATCGATGATCCACTTCTTCATAACTTTTCCCTCACCCCTTCTGGGCTTTTTAGCCTCAATAAGATTTACTATTCGCATATTGAGTCGGCTTCCCCCCTCCATATGCTCACCCTCATTCTATATGAATAAAATTTTTTGTCAACTTCTCGTCAATCTTCCTTCCTAAAAGAAAAGAGCAGCTGGCTATGTCTAAATAAATTAATTTAAAAGGAAGAGACTTGCATTTTCAGCTCTGTCCAGGATTTTTTCTCCTTCTTGGTCCGAGTCACTTAAATCCATAGAGTCTATTTCTTCTATCCAATATTTTTTAAAAGCAGGATAAAGAAAGGCTTTAACAAGGGGATCCCTTTTCTCAATTCCTTCCTCCTGAGTAATTTGTTTAATCAATTCTCCATGGAAAAAGACATAAATGGATTGGGAAAAAATTTCTACAGGGAGGATTCTTCTGTGGCGGTTTGTGGGCTTGACAAGCAAGTCCCTACGGGGGGTTCCTCTTATAAATCTCATCAACTTTTAGCACAAAAAAGGGCGGGAAATTTCCCGTCCTTTCAGAATGAACAAAAGTTACCTTTTTTAGGCTTTTCCTTCTTAGATTTTTTATTCATCCTCTTTTTTTCTTTTTTTGCCTTCTAAATAAGCCAAGACCGCACTGGCAAGTCCTCCCAGTCCTAGATAGGAGGCCACACCTGGGTCAAAAGTTTGAGGACCCCTAGAATCCCCTGCATTAGGAGTTCTTGGTCCGTAGTCAACGCTTCCCCCTATAGGGTCTGTGCCTGGGCTTTGGCCTTGATCTTCCAGTTTTTGAGATGGAAGTGGATTTTCTGGGCCTTCTCCTGGTTTGTCTGGATTTCCTGGCTTATCAGGATTTCCTGGTTGGTCAGGGTTCGATCCTGGGTTTGGATTTGGATCCGGTGTTGGATCTGGATTTGGTTTCGGATCTGGCGTTCCTGGATTTGGATTGTCCGGATTTGGTTTATCTGGATTTCCTGGTTTATCTGGATCTTCTGTACCTGGCTTATCTGGATCTTCTGTGCCTGGCTTATCTGGATCTTCTGTGCCTGGCTTATCTGGATCTTCTGTACCTGGCTTATCTGGATCTTCTGTACCTGGTTTATCTGGATCTACTGTACCTGGTTTATCTGGATCTACTGGTGGGATTTCACAGACATTCTTAGTTCCGATTTCTATAATCTTGTCTTGTTTTTCAGTTATTGTCTTGGTTTCCCTGGAAACTTCCTCGCTGTTTTCTATCTTAACAGTAGTTTCAGTTTTTCCTACAATACCTTCTTGGATAACATTAGTCT
>JASBZN010000005.1 GCA_029983435.1 Urinicoccus sp.
GGCCAAGAAGATTTTCTTTTGGAATACGGCAGTTTTCAAAAATTAATTCGCAAGTTGATGATCCGCGAATACCCATTTTGTCTTCTGGTTCACTTACAGAGAATCCTGGAGTGTCACGTTCTACGATAAATGCACTGATTCCATGGTTTCCTGGAGCAGTACGGTCTGTTTTTGCAATAACGATGAATGTTTCAGCAAATCCTGCATTGGTAATGAAGATTTTTGTACCATTTAAGATCCATTCGTCTCCATCAAGTTCTGCAAAAGTTTGTTGTCCAGAAGCATCTGTTCCAGCGTTTGGTTCTGTTAAACCGAAAGCACCGATTTTCTTACCGGATAATAGGTCTGGTAAATATTTCTTCTTTTGTTCTTCTGTTCCGTTTTCATAAATTGGTGCTGCACACAAAGAAGTATGTGCAGAAACAATAACACCTGTTGTCCCACATACTTTGGAAAGTTCTTCAACAGCCATTACATAAGCTAAATAGTCAGCTCCTTGTCCACCATATTCTTTTGGAAAAGGAATTCCAAAGAATCCGGCTTTTGCCATTTTCTTAATATTTTCATAAGGAACTTTTTCTTCTGCGTCAACTTCTGCAGCGATAGGTTCAACTTCATTTTGAGCAAATTCTTCGTATAATTTACGAAGTAATATGTGCTCCTTGTCCATCTTAAAATCCATTTGATATCCCCCTTATACGTATTTTTTTCCGATATTTTTTACATAAAATATCAAACTGCACTGTTAATAACATAACATAAATGGTAATACTTTTCAACCTTTTGCCTTAAGAATTCCTTTTTTTACGGGAATTCTTCTTTTTAGAATTTATTTTTGATTGAAAACCAATCCACTCTCAATTATATATCAATAAATTTTATTGTAAAGGCGTTTTTCGAAATGTTTTTCTTTTGGTCTTTTCTTTTTGCTTCCTAAAGCTCTTTGCCCCTTGCCTTTAAAAGACAAAAAGATCCAGAGCAGATTGGTCGTCTTTACTCCTATTGCCTGTAAAAGTTTTTACATCTTCTTCAATTCCCCTTAAGGTGTCCCAGGGAAACTTTACTGCTGCTTTTTGAAAACGATGCAGTCCGTAATTTTCTCCCTTTTTGTTGGTACATTCAATGAGACCATCTGTATAGAGCAGGAGGTGGTCCCCAGGATAACAGGGACTTTCTTTTACTTGGTGGTCTAGCTCTTCAAAGTAGCTCATAATGGGAAGACCTGTTAGTTCAAGGGTCTTCATCTCCTTTTGATTAAATAAAAGGGGTGGGCAATTATGACCTGCGTTGGAGTAAACAATCTTGTGGTCTTTTTTGTCGTAAACACCGTAAAAAATAGTGAAATAAAATCCCTTGTCTAAATGAAGATCTTTAAATTTTCTGTGGAGTTCTCTTAGAGTCTTTACTGGATCTAAGAGAATTTCTACAGGAAGAGTCCGCATGACCTGATTAATAAACATGGTGGTCATTCCAGAAGCAAAGCCATGCCCTACAGTATCACTAACGTAAAAACCAATTTTATTTCCTGAAATAGAAAAAAGATCAAAGAGGTCTCCACTGATGTGGTCTTGGGGATGGTAGAGGTAGTTTACTTTTAAATTTTGAAAAAAACCCAAGTCTGGCAAGAGGGCTTTTTGAATAGAAGCGGCAGAAATCATTTCCTGGTTGAGGCTTTTATTTCTTTCCGTCAGTTGCTTATGGAGAATCCGGTCTCGGTTATTGCTGCGAAACACTTCCACTGCTCCCACTAATTCTCCATTGGAATTCCACAAAGGCGAGGTCTTAACGGAATAAGACTTGTTTTTGTAATACTGGTCTTGCTGGATCACTTCTCCTGTTTCCAAAGTTCTTCTGGTTACAGAAAAATCATTAAAAACTTGCTTGGCAAATTTGTTTTTCTCATAGAGAGAGAGGTCTTCCCCAAGAGCATCTTCCATGGCTCCATTCATATAGATAACGTCATTATCTGTGTCCACAACACGGACGAAATCGGCAATGCTATTGATGATTTGGAAAAAGAATTCTTTGGAATAACGACTACGACCTTGGCTCATGACCACCCTCCCTTCTAAGTTCTTCTTCTTATTTTAATTCTGCTTCAAAATCGACCATAATGGTTTCGTCTTCGCAGTAGCGAGCAAAGGCATAAATAGTATCTGCCAATCGATTGACAAATTTTACTACATTCGAATCCACGTAGGCTTGGCCTTGTAGGGTCACAATCCGGCGTTCTGCTCGACGGCAAATCGTCCTTGCCAAGTGTAAAAAAGCTGCAGCTTTACTTGTTCCTTGAAGGACAAAGCCTGTAAAGTCCCCTGCCTTTTCCATGTATTTGTCTACCAGTCGTTCCAAGAATTCAATATCTTCTGGTGTAATGAAATGGCGAACCTTGTCTTGGTTGGATGTTGCTAAATTTTCACTAACCACAAAAAGTTTGTTTTGGATGTCCATTAATTCTTTTTTTAGGTCTTCATCTTCAATATAATTGTTGCAAACGCCTAGAGCTGCACTTAATTCGTCTACGGTTCCATAGCTTTCTACCCGGACGTCGTCCTTACTTACGCGAACAGCATCAAATAAAGAGGTTGTTCCTTTGTCACCTGTTTTTGTGTAAATTTCCATTTTTCACTCCTTTTCATCTCTTGGGGGCCTAGGCCCATAGTATTGGTAATAGTCTACTTTAATGCGACCATTATAGAGTTTTCTCTTTCGAGAGGGCTTTTTCCCAAAGGCCTTAGGAAAATCTTCATCACTGGTTACTAAATAGTAACTCCAAGTGGGGTCGGCTTTTGCATACTTTTTAAGCGTTTCATAGATTTCTCGATTATCTTCCTGGCTACCGATCCGATGTCCATAAGGTGGATTGGTAATTAAAACACCGTAAGAAGCCTGGGGTCGATAGCTTTCAATGGGAGCATGAATAAAGTTGATATCCATATCCACTCCTGCCGCCTCGGCATTTTTTTTGCTGGCCCCAATGGCTTGAGCACTCTTATCGGATGCAAAAATTTGTAGGTCCGTATCTAGGTCAATGGCAGAAAAAGCTTCTTTAGAGATCTTCTTTATTTGGTCCTTATCCATTCCTTGGAAGTATTCACAGTCAAAGTGGCGGTTAAGACCTGGCGCAATGTTTCTTGCTTTCATGCAGGCTTCAATGGCAATGGTGCCAGACCCGCAGAAGGGATCCCAAAGAACCCGGTCCTTGTTGTAATAACTCAAATCCACCAAGGCCGCTGCCAAAGTTTCTGTCAAGGGTGCTTCCACCGTTTCTACCCGATACCCCCTCTTGTGAAGACCATCTGCTGATGTATCTAACAGAATTTGGGCCTGGTCTTTAAATAAAATGACTTCAATCTTATACCGGGCTCCTGTTTTAGGATACCAGGCCATGGAGTACTTTTCATTTAACTTGTCAATTAAGGCTCTTTCTGTAATTCGTTGGCAGTCCGATACACTAAAGAGTTTACTTTTTGCCGAACGACCTTGGACCATAAAGTTGGCATCTTTGGGTAAAATATCCCCCCAGGGCAGTTGGTAAACTCCCTGGTAAAGCTCTTCAAAACTTGTGGCCTTAAAGTCCGCCAATTGAATGTGGACTCTTTCGGCACATCGGAGCCATAAGTTGGCTCGGTAGATATCTTCCAGACTTCCTTCAAAATAAACTCGTCCATCCAGGATAGAAATCTTTGAATCTACAAGTTTTTCCAATTCTCTTTTTACGATGGCCTCTACTCCAAAATTGGCTGTGGCCAGGCATTTAAATTTTCTCACGGTTCACCTCTGTAACTCATTATACAAGATAATGAAAAAGACTTCTAGACCTTTCATTAAAGAGCCCTTTTTTCTCAAAACTTTTTAATTTTCTGCTTTAAAATTCAAACTTTATCTGTTATGATTGATATGTAAAAGAAAGTAATGTTAAGGAGGCAAATTTAATGAAACTTACTGAAACAGTTCAATCTGGCGATTGGAAAAGCGAAAAACACGTTCCTGTTATCCACGTAGAAAATACTGGTGACAAAACTAAAGTTCACGTTGTTGTTGGAGAAGAAGTAGAACATCCAAACACTTTAGAACACCACATCCAATGGATCAAAGTATTTTTACAAAAAGAAGGAGCTAAATTCCCTGTTGAAATTGGTTCTTACCAATTCTCCGCTCATGGTGAAGAAGACATCTACTCTATTCCATGTGTTCATGCATGCTTAAAGGGTACTTGCAAGGGTACTATCTACGCATTAAGCTATTGCAACATTCATGGCTTATGGGAAAATTCTCAAGAAATCTAAAAAGATCTAAAAAAATAGCGAGGGCTTTTTGCCCCCGCTATTTTTTTATGCATTTTTTGGTCCATAGCCTTGAAAGGCGATAACCATCTTTTCCATTTCTTCTCTACTTAGTTCCTTTACTTCTCCCATGGAAGATCCTGTTACATAGACAAAGGCACAAAATTCTAAGGTTTGGGCCAAGTTATAAGCCTCTGAAACGCTATCCCCATAACAAACCAAACCATGGTGGGATAAAATAACTGCCTTATTTCTACCAAATACTTTGAGAGCTTCTTGGGCCAAGGCCTTGGTCCCAAAAGATGCGTAGTTAGCTACTGCAATGGGATCTGGCCCAGCAGAGGCCATGAGATAGTGAATTGTCGGCAAGGGCCTTTCCAAGGCTGCCAAGACATTAATGTATTTTGAATGGGTATGGACAAGACCTTGAGCCTGGGGATATTTTTCATAAATCAAAGAGTGCAGGTGGTATTCACTAGAGGGATTTTCCCCAGGTTTTTTCTCCTGGCCAATCTTCATTTTTACTAGGTCCTTATCTTCCAAACTTTGGTAGGGAATGCCAGACGGAGTAATAAGATAAGAGTCCCCCATCCGCCGACTAATATTCCCTCCTGTTCCAAAGGTCAGACCTTCTTCTAACATTTTTCTTGAATATGCGATAATAGAATCCATACTTCCTCCTATTTCAGGTCAAAAAAGTCGTTTTGCCGCAAGGCTTCAAAGAGGACGATGTTGGCAGAATTTGCTAAATTTAGAGACCGTTTCAATTCTGTTCGCATGGGAACCCGAATCAACTGATCTTGGTATTTTTCCATAATCTCTTTTGGTAAGCCGGAAGTTTCTCTTCCAAAAACAATGCCGTCCCCATCTTTATAGTGAACATCGCTATAGCGGGTATGACCGTGGGTCGATGCAAAATAAAGGTCGCCTTCCACTACATCTAAGACATCTTCAAAAGAATCGTAATAGGAAATATCCACTAAAGGCCAGTAATCCAAGCCAGCTCTTTTTAAATGTTTATCATCGACTAAAAAGCCCAGGGGCTTAATTAAATGGAGCTTTGTTTTGGTTAAAGCACAGGTTCTAGCAATGGCTCCTGTATTATAGGGAATTTCTGGTTGGTATAAAATAATGTTTAGCATAGGCACTTCCTTTCCTATTCATTATAGAAAACTTTCCTCTTTCTGACAATCTTATTCCACTTCAATTTCCCCATTGCCAACAGTTAAGTTTATAAAGTCCCGACTACCGCCAAAGGTCTTTGTTATTTTATGCAAACCTACTCCCTCATGCTCTTCTTTAAAAATTTCAATACTTCCCACGTCCACACTGGCCATTACTTTTGCATCTAAACGATCTATGTTAAGAGAAATGTTTCCATTTCCTACGCTACAAGAAAGAGGAAAGGACGCTTCTCCACGAATCGTACAGCCTCCGTTGCCTATGTCAATTTCAGCTTTTTTTAAGCTTTGCGTCACCTCTAGACTTCCATTGCCAATTCTTCCGTTTAAAAAAAGACTCCTGGGATTGGGATGGATAATATGCAGGCGTGTCATTTTCTTCCCTGCATCCAAATAAATTTTTCCTTCTTTTACCGTCAGGTTATCTAAAATCTTTTTATTAGAAGAAACCAGTTGACATTTTTCTCCCTTTTCGATCCATACTTCCATATTATTTCCCTGAAGATCTATTTCAGTAAAAGGATCTAAAACTTGCCTCTTATATTTTGTTACATCACTTTCATCAATCCGAACAAAAAGCTCGTCAATCACCCGATTTTGATTTTGTTTTGCCTTTTTCTGCAAACTTGGCAAATCATTAATGAGAAAAGAAAGAAGGGTTGCTACTAGAAAAATTAAACTCAATACCCCAATTCTGCGCATGAATTTTTTCATTTTTTTGCCCTCCTTTTTCTATATTCCCATCGAATACCCAAAACAAGTTTTTTAAGCCCTAACCAAAGATATTTAACTGCATAATAAGCTAAAGGAACACATAATAAACCTAAAAAAATTGAAGTGATTCCGCCAAAAGCTTGGGTTAAAGGACTTAAGTTTAAACCGACATAAAGCCCATCAATATTTAATCCTAATAAATCAATTAATAAACCCCCACCTAAGACAAATAAAGAAAAAATCACAGCAAGGAAACTTGCTAAGGCAGCAAAGACGATACTTGCTACAACTATGATTGTCGTCAAGGCAAAAGGCCCCAAAATCACAATGAAGAGAATCCACAAAATTATTTTTCCCACAGAAGTCTTTTTAGAGCTTGCATTTGCTTGTTCTTCACGATCAAAAGAGTATTCCGACGCCTTAAAGTCTCGAGCAATTTCAATGGGACTGCCTAATTCCGCAGAAATAACCCCTTCGCTCTTCCCCTCAGCCATACCAATACGAAAATGCTCCTCATAATCCGCAATAATATCCTCCACAACATTATCTGGCAGTTTTCTTAAATAGTAACGGAGTAAGTCTAAATATTCTTTTTTACTCATACCTGCCCTCCTAAAATTTTTTCTACTCCCTGGACAAAGGAAAACCAATCTTTCCTCTGTTGGTCTAGTTCCATCTTCCCACTCTCTGTCAGTTGATAGTACTTTCTAGGTGGGCCGTTTTCTGATTCCTTTAAATACGTCTTCACATACCCTTCTTTTTTAAATCTTCTTAAGAGGGGATAAATGGTCCCTTCTGAAATTAAAATCTCCTGAGAAATTCTTTCTACCAATTCATACCCATAACAATCTTTTTTTTCCAGTAAATGAAGAACAAGGAGTTCTAAGACGCCTTTTTTAAATTGGACATTCATCTCTTCACCTCAAGTATATTGTACTACCATGTACCGTTTATTGCAAGGTACCATTTAATATTTTTTACGTATAAAAAAAGTTTTAGTAAATGGTTTCTACCACTTACTAAAACCCTTTATCTGGTGGAGACGGCGAGAGTCGAACTCGCGTCCGAGAAGCTTTCCGAGAGGTTTTCTCCAAGCTCAGTCCATGGTTGTTTAGGTCACCAACACCATCTCATGAACAAAACAGTCTTGGTCAAGTTCCATTAATACCCCCTCTGCTATGGAACCTTACAGAGCTTTGTGTCCCACGAAATGAACGGTTAGTTAAGCTGTGGGAGACTTAAGAACCGCAGCTGATCTTACGCAGCTAATGCGAAATTATTTTCGTCTTTTATTGTTTGTGATCTGTTTTATGCCGAAGATCAATGGCAGCTTGCTTACCTGAATTCCAACTCCCCGTCGAAACCATTTTCGTCCCCAAGCTGAGTCTTTATTATACTATATTTCTGGCTTTCTTTCAATTCTTTAACGACTAAATCGCTTTAAATTCAAAGGCTCCGCCAGAAGTTTATAAATAAACCAGCTCAGCATTCCTCCCACTAAATTTAAAATCACATCATCAATATCTACACTCCGGTTCACAAAAATTTGTAAAAATTCAATACCAAAGGTTGTCAAAAGATTTATTATAAAATAGTTTTTAAAGGAATGAAATTTCTTAAAAAAAAGTAACAGCCCGAATCCATATGGCATAAAGAGAAAAATATTCCCCCATAAGTTTAGAAAAGAAGCTAGCCCCGTTGAATATTTATGGTAGTTTGAAATAGTATGGAAAGGTTTAAGGTTGATTCCTTGGCCTGTTCTAAATCGACTTAGGGCAGAATTAACCAAACCGCTTTGTTCCAAGCCTACGACTACTCCATGTTGCTCCAAACTGGGCCCAGGTGTTAAAACACTAAAGGCTGCCGCAGCTAAGTAAGCCACAAAGAGATAAAGGTACATTTCTCTCTTATAAAAACTTTTCTTTTTTAAGTTCTTAAAGACCTGGGTCCGAACCAGGGCAAAGAGAAAATAAGCCCCTATAAAAATAGGAATCAATCGATGCAAAATAAAATAACTCATAGATTTTTAACGTACTCTTGAAATTCCTTTAGGTCCTTTACAGAAGGAAAAGAATTGTAAAGTCCCTTATCCCAAAGTTTTTTGGATTCTTCATCGTAAACAGCTACTACCTGAAATCCCGCTTTATTTGCCGCTTCTAAGGCATACGCTGCATCGTCAATAAATAAAATTTCATGCGGTTCTAGACCCAAATCATCTGCCAACGTGTGGTAAAAAGCCACTTCTTTTTTTGCCAAGTCCACCTTGTCGCAAGTTTGGATAATGGAAAAAAAGTCTCCCATGCCTCTTTTTTCCACCACTTCTGTAATATATTTATAGCTAGAAGCCGAAGCCAGCGCCAAAGGATAGCCCTGGTCTTTACAAAATTGAAGTGTTTCATCCGCATAAGGTTTTTTGTCTACATGATGGAGATACTTGTCCATAATCATTTCCTCTATCTCCAGCAGGACTTCTTGATTGGAATCTTCAAAATGAAAAATTTCGTTTAGTTTTTCCATTCCCTTAACAAAACCTGTTGTCACGACCATCTGTTCCAGGTCATCGGTTAAAACTTCTCCCTTACTTTTCATATACTCACCGATAAGGGAGTGCCACATTTTCATAGAATCCATCAGAGTCCCGTCAAAATCAAAGGTTATTGCCTGAATCATCCTTTTCTCCTTCCTGAAAGCTACTTCTACCCTTGTTTGTCTAAAAATCCCTTAGTTTTTAAATGCTGTAATCGGCGAAGGAATAAAGCCTCCTCGATCTACCATCTTTTGACAAGAGCCTTCATGAACAGGCAAGATTGGCGCATAGCCTAAAAGGCCGCCAAAACTTGCTTCGTCGCCTACTGTCTTTCCCACAACGGGAATAACCCTTACTGCTGTTGTCTTATGGTTAATCATCCCAATAGCCGCTTCATCAGCAATCATTCCTGAAATAGTCGCAGCCTCTGTATCCCCAGGAATGGCAATCATATCTAAGCCTACAGAACAAACAGATGTCATGGCTTCTAACTTATCAAAAGTCAACGACCCATTTTTTGCAGCTTCAATCATCCCTTCATCTTCTGAAACAGGAATAAACGCCCCAGACAAACCTCCAACATGGGAGGAAGCCATAATTCCACCTTTTTTTACTGCGTCATTTAAAAGGGCCAAAGCCGCCGTCGTCCCATGAAAGCCTACAGAACTTAAGCCGATTTCTTCTAAAAATCGAGCAACAGAATCCCCAACAGCTGGTGTGGGTGCCAAAGATAAATCAATGCTCCCAAAGGGAACTTCCAAACCAGAAGCTACTTCCTTTCCCACTAATTGACCCAGACGGGTCATTTTAAAAGCTGTCTTTTTCACACATTCGCTGACTTCTTCAAAGGATTGTCCCGAAACTTTTTCCAGAGCAGACTTCACAACGCCAGGGCCACTAACCCCAACATGGATACAGGCATCTCCTAAACCTGGACCATGAAAGGCACCAGCCATAAAGGGATTGTCTTCCACTCCATTACAAAAGACAACTAGCTTTGCACAACCAATAGAATCTTGGTCTTTGGTTCGCTGAGCCGTATCCTTAATCACAAGACCCATCTTCCTTACTGCATCCATGTTGATGCCCGTTTTGGATGAAGCCAGGTTAACAGAAGAGCAAACCTTGCCTGTTTCTGCCAAAGCTTGTGGAATGGAATCAATTAACAGCTCATCTGACTCTGTCATGGCTGATTGAACCAAGGCAGAATATCCCCCTACAAAATCTACGCCACTTTCTTGGGCCACTCGGTCCAAAGTCTTGGCAAAAGCGACAAAGTCTCTTTGCCCACTAGCTCCAGCTACCAGGCCAATGGGCGTGACACTAAGCCGTTTATTAATAATAGAAATTCCATATTTGCGGCTAACTTTTTCTGCATAGTCTACCAGGTTCTCACAGTAGCCCATCATCTTGTCATAAATTTTCCCCTGGCAGGTTTTTAAGTCTCCGTCAATGCAATCAAAAAGAGAAATCCCCATGGTAACTGTTCGAATATCCAGTTTTTCCTGGTCCAACATCCGGATTGTTTCTAATATATTGGATTGGTTCATCATTTCCTCCTAAATTTGATGCATGGCTGTAAAAATATCTTCGTGTTGCACGCGGATTTTTAAGTTCATTTCTTCTCCTAAAGCGTCAAAGCCTGCTACGACTTCATCAAAGTCCACTTGGCAGCGACTTAAATCCACAAGCATAATCATGGTAAAATATTCATCCATGAGGGTTTGGTTAATATCAATAATATTCAATTGATATTTTTCCAAAAGGCCCGTTGCTGCATGGACAATCCCGATTTGATCTTTTCCTACTACCGATATAACCGCTTTCATAGTTCCTCCTCATCCCTACTTATTTTATGTATAAAAAAAGCTTCGGAAGTCCGAAGCTTTGCATCCTATCTCTTGGAAAATTGTGGTGCTTTTCTTGCCTTCTTCAAACCGTATTTCTTCCGTTCTTTCATTCTTGAATCACGAGTTAAGAAACCAGCTTTCTTAAGGGCTGGACGAAGTTCTCCATCCATTTCTAATAAAGCACGAGATAACCCTTGACGAATTGCTCCAGCTTGGCCTGTGAAACCACCGCCAACAACTTTTACAATTACATCTACGCTACCTTCTAAATCAGTCACTTCCAATGGTGCTTTTGCTACCATTTTAAGTGTTTCTAATGTTAGATATTCATCAATGTCTTTTTTATTAATCGTAAACTTTCCAGAGCCTTGAGTTATGCGAACTTGAGCAATGGAAGTTTTGCGACGACCTGTTCCTCTATATTGTTCTGCCATGAGCTACTCCTTCCTTAAAATTCATAAGTTTCAGGACATTGAGCTTCGTGTGGATGCTCACTTCCTGCATAAACTTTTAACTTACGAAACATTCGACGACCAAGACTGTTTTTAGGCATCATCCCTTTTACAGCGTATTGTACAATACGTTCAGGATGTTTTTCTAAAATTTCTTTATAGGAAACTTCACGGCGTCCTCCTGGATATCCAGTGTGGTAAACGTGTTGTTTTTGATCCCATTTTTTACCAGTTAAACGAATTTTATCGGCATTAATTACAATCACATAATCACCAGTGTCCACATTTGGTGTATAGATTGGTTTCTTTTTTCCGCGCAAGATGCTTGCTACTTCTGATGCTAGACGGCCAAGTACTTTGTCTTCAGCATCAATGATATACCATTTACGTTCTACTTCTTTTTCTTTTGCAAGATAGCTTTTCATGTTTGCCTCCTTCAAATTTAGTGTTATAAAAATTTCCGGGGATTTAAAACACTAACAGGTATTTTACACAATAATCTTGTTAATGTCAAGGGTTCTAGCAAAAATTATTTTCTGATTTTTATGCATGTAGGGTCTTTAAATCAATATTTTCTATAATCGTTCCCCAAAAAACCAACCCCTGCTGAACTATCTTTTATAAAGAAGGAACACCTAAGCTTTCTTAGGTGTTCCTTCCTCTTAATAATCTCCTAAATATCCACCAATATCATTTCCATAATCCATGGTGTATCTCCATTGGATGGTATCTCCATCCTTGACCTTAATAGCAGAAGCTCCTCGATTGGGATAGATGCCATTGATATTATACATCCATCCAGATCTTTGACCTCCATCAAATTCCCCAATTCCATTAATTGCTTGAACATAAATGGAGTTATATTTTGGTGTAAACTCTTTTCGAATCGATATGCCATATTGATTAGCTGCCCTTTGGGTAACGTCCCAAACAGACTCCCCTGGAGTAATGGAGATTTTTGTCGGGTTTAGAAAATAACCATTAGAGGGGATTCGTCCCCGCATATTACTGCTAAAGGCATTTAGGTTTCTTAGCCCAGTTAAAATATCAATAGATACCGTTGCTGTACCTTGCGTTGCTGTACCTTGCGTTGTTGTAGAACTTTGATTCCTATCTGGTGTCGTTCCTGGATTTACTGTAGTAGATGTCCCATTATTTGTTGGTAAAATCCCTTGATACCTTGTTCCACTACTCGTTGTGGGGCTGGAACCCGTAGTCGTAGTTGCATTGGTATTGAATTGAGTTGATCTAGTTCCAATAACCCGGTTATTCATATTATAAAGAATTTGTGCAATTTCCGCCCGGGTAATTTGCTTCTTGGGCATAAATTGATTGTATTGATTACCAGTCATGAGGCCTTGGACTTGAAGGGTCCGTACATCTTCCTTAGCCCAATCACTAATCCGTCCCTCATCGGCGAAAGTCTTTCGTCCCACCCCTTCAAACTTAAAGTTCATAGTATTATTGAAACGACGAAGAATCGCTGCTTCTTGTTCTCTTGTTAAAGTATCATCTGGATGGAATTTACCATCGCCATAACCAGCTACTACATTATTTCGACGTCCCCACTCAATAGCACCTTGGAAATATTCTCCCTGGTGGACATCATCGAAGTAGGTATTCAAATAATTTTCTGCTTTTTGCCCCGTTAAACGGAAAAGAACCGAAATGAATTCTCCCCGAGTAATTTTTTTATTGGGTTCAAATTCTTGGCGATCATTGCCATAGAATAAGTTGTTTTCCACGGTCCATTTAATGGCAGGTTCTGCCCAATGTCCATAAATATCTCTTAAATAGACCCTTGCATTCGTCACCCTATTGATGGAAGTCTCTTCTTTTACCTCTATAGTTAGACTTGGTTTTTCCATAAGCCCTTGAACTCGTCCATAAATTTGATAGTTTCCAACCTTATCCTTATTAAAGGAAGCTAAATCCCAGGAAACATTGAGTCGTTTCGTAGTTCCATCCTTATAGTGAACCAACACAGTTTGGGGTAAAGTTGGATCTTCTCCCCTGTTTACCACAATTTTTGTTAAAGGTTCAAAAGACTTAAAACTTTCTTGCTCTTGGCCCTCTAAAATAACTTGGGTGAAGATAAGTTGATTCCTTTGATCCTTATCTACATCTTTAGGCAGTCTATAGACCCCTTTGACATCATAGGTCCCTGGATAGTTCTTATTGTAATTGTAAATGGTCCAAGTGACAGGAAGATCATAAGCCTTACCATTGCTTAAATCTACCCTGATGGTTTTGGGAAATTGACTCGTGACTTCACTCGCTTCAAGTCCAGTTTTCACATGAAGCTTAGCGACTTCTTGAACTCGGTTAACCTTGACTTCTGTGTTTGGATTTTTAAACTGTAGGTTTTGATAGGCCTGAGCCAAATCCTGACTCGCTTTATCCACTTGGGTTTGGCTTACATTTGGGTCAGCAAGAATCCTTTGAGCCTTTTCCATTTCTGCGTGAAAAACGTCCCAACTTTCAGGGCTATAGTCCCCTTTTTTTGTGTTCTTATAATTTTCAACAAGAGTCCTTAAAATATCCTTTTTCACGTCGGTTTTGGGCTCGTCTTCCTTTTTGACAAAGTGAGCCTCTAAGATAAGGCCATCCTGGGTTACAAGATCTTTGTCAAAGTCCCATTTTTTATTGTTTAGATACCAGCCTTCAAAAACATACCCTTCTTTAATGGGTGTTTGTACAGGTTTAATCAGCTTGCCATCCGGTGTTGCGGAAGTTGTCGTAAATGTAGCATCATCCGCCTTAAAGATAACTTCATAATCCCTAAATTTAGCTGTTAGGGTTATATCTTTTGTAATTGGACTAGAAAAGTTCCATTCATCTTTGCCATTATACCAGCCTAGAAAAATTTTCTTGCCGTTTGTTGGTTTTTCAGGTTCAGGCACTGATTGGCCATCTTTAACCGTGACAAGCTGGGGAGATACCCCTGGCACTTCAAAGGTCACTGTATGAGTTTTCACTGCTGCTTCTTCTTCAAATTTCGCCACAAGAATGATATCCTCTGTAATGGCTGTGTCAAAATTCCAAGGAGTGTTTCCTTCTTCTTCCTTATACCAACCCTTAAAGGTAAAACCGTCCTTTACTGGATCTTCTGTCGGTTTAGAAACCGTCTTGCCATTCTCTACTGTCTCAGTTTGATCTGCTTGTCCATCGACTTTAAAGGTCACTGTATGGGTTTGGGCTTCTGTCGGTTCATATTCAAAAACCAATTCTCGGTCCCAAACTAAGTCTGTGTCATTTCGAGTATAAAGACTTTCATTTCCCTGATAGGTAAAATCAATCTCTGTTGCCTCAGGGGTCTTATAGCCTGGAATATCAGGAGGGGTAATGAGGGCTTCCTCTTCTTGGTTTAAAGCAAAGTAGTTTTCTTTTGGCACACTAATCATCACACTTTCAACTCGTTGCCAAAATTTTTTTCTATTTCAGTTTCTCCCTCATCGCTATCACTGACTGCGTTTAAAATTCCTTGATAAAATTCTTCCTTTTTTCCTTTTTCCTCATTATCAAAACCATTAAAAGGATTGTAATCTGTTAGAAATCTGGGATTAGTCGCTCTACGTTTAATGTATTGATATTCATAATATTCACCATCAGGTCCTTTGGTCTTCTCTAATGTCCGTTTAAACACTTCTTGTCCTACAATGTCCATAGCCTGTAAGGTTTTCTGGGTCTTCTTATTCTTTAAAATCAGCTTTAAACGGACTGGATTAACTCGTCCGGAAAAGTCTTTTTCTATATTATCTGAAGAATATTTAAATTTAATATTTGAATAAACATTGGGGTTATAGAGGTATCTTTTATATCGTTGGTCACTTAATAATTTATCAATAGTGTCTTTAGTTTTTTCTCCTCGATTCCATCCAGGAGTTTTGCTATAGGTAGTTGTTAAATCACCTTCATCTTTAAAAGTCACTTCATGGTTCTTATTTAAATCGTTATCCCCTATGGATATCCCTTTAAGACATGAAGACCGTGGAATATTGATCATTAAATACTTGCCATTTTGTGGTCGTAAAACAATCTTTTTCAATTTTGTATCTACAGGTGTTGACTGATTTTCTATGATTTCTTTATCTAAGTCAAAGCGGAAATTCTGTACGACCCCATTTTCAGGAAATTCAAAACTATTTATATAGTGATCTTGATCAAGATACTCTGCAATGCCACCATTCCAAAAGTTGCTAAAAAATACTTCGGTTATCTGTATATTCCCATCGAAAATAGGAACAAGTAGTCGGTTGTTTGTTTGCTCTAAATATTGCTGCGCCTCATTTTTACCCCGAAAGCTGTACATGCTGTATTCTGTCTTAGAGTCATCATCCCAACTTTCCTCTTCAATAACAGTTAAGAATTCATGATGTTGTGGTTCCTCATCATAAATGCTTTCTGCATAACATGTGTTAATAAAACTTGGAAAAAGAAGAATAGTAATTAAAAGAGCTGCCATTATTTGCTTAATACGCATATTCATTTTACCTCCATGTTAAGGAAAAAGATAGGCATATGCCCATCTTTTTCCTCAAGTTACATATAAACCTTTTATTTACTTATTATTTGTAGACAAATTCAACTTTGTCGTTATTGCTTAGGCGATAGACACCAGCTCCCATTTGAGGTTCTTTGCCATTAACCGTATAATGCCAGCCCTTCCAAGTGCTAGTGGAAGCATCCCATTTTCCTTCTAATCCATCAATAGAATGAAGGAAACCATTTTTAACTACAACATTTTCTTTTCCTGTTTGATCTAGGGCACCTAAGGCAGTTGGAGCATTTTTTAAAGTGTCTTCTCCAAAGGACCCCTTATAATTTTTTGCTACAACAGAATTTAAGGTGTACTTATACTCTTGGGGAAGTCCTTTAATTGTTACTGTTACATTAGAAGCGGGGTCTTGCTTCTTATCAAAATATACATTAATAGGTAATACTTTTGATGGATCTTTAGTATATTTTAATTGAATAACTCCATCTGTCTTCTTGTTGACTAGAACCTTAATTCCAGCTGTTTTTCCTTCTTTAGTTTGCAACTCTTCAACATTATATACTTTGAAGTTAGCTTTGCTATAACTAGTTGTAAAATCCTTTGTTGTGATTGGGGCTTTCTTATAGTCGCTGGTTAATCCGTAAACTGGAACTCTAATTTCTTGGCCTTTCTTCTCTGCTATAATGGTAAAATTCTCAGAATCTACAGTTAATTCTGTAATGTTTTCTTGGGCTGAAACCATATTTGGTAGTAGCACCCCTAGGACCATTAAAAACGCTAAAGCATAGGCACTAATTCTTTTGGACATTGTTTTCATTATTTTCCCTCCTATAATTCTTAACATTCATCCAATATAGTTTCTGACTTCCTAAAAGAGAATTTTGCCTAGAAAAAAGGACATTGGAAAGTCCAATGCCCGTATTTGCATTTTCCATTGACCTGTCAACCGCAGGTTTGTCCTTCCAAGATATGCATGTATTCTGACTTATGGGTCAAACGGAATAAGGACCTTCCCAGATTATACCAGTGGTTTTACCTTACCCCTACCCAATTACAGCGGCGGGACCGTTTTGGACTTGCACCAAATTCCATCTTAGCTTTCTGACCTTTAGCTAGCATATAGGGCTAGGGCCAGAAAGAACATATCTCCTATTCAATTTTCAAGACTTTCTCCCTTTGACCTAATAATATAACTTTTTCCTGCCCTTGTCAATAGATTTGATTCTTATCTTTTTATTTATTTTTTGTAAAGAGTCCATAAGATTTGTGCCACTTGAGCCCGTGTTAACTGGGCTTTAGGATCAAAAGTCTTTTTTTCTGTTCCTTGGAGGTAGCCAGATTGGACAAGCCTTACTACAGAATCTTGGTAGGCCTTGGAAATCTTTTTCTTGTCTTTTAAGTCAAAGGCTTTCTTGGGGCTTAGGTCTTTCCCCATGACTTTTAATGCCTTATAGGTTAAGTCGGCCATTTCTTCACGGTTAAGAATCTTATCTGCCTTAAAGCTTTTTAGGTCCACAATACCTGTTTGGATGGCCCAGTCCCTAAAGGGGGCATAATAGGGCGCACTGTTCCCCTCTTGGTCTTGGATGCCTGCCATCCGTCCTAAAAGGGTTAAGAATTCTCCTTGGGAGATGGGCCGGTTGGGAGCAAAGTGTTGGTCATCTACCCCAACAAAGAGTCCCTCTTGGAGACATTTTTCAATGACTTCTTGGGCCCAGTGCCCTTGAATGTCGACTAGACCCTGTCCATATCTTTCATTCTTTCTAGCTGAATTAGCCGGAATAGAAATGACTTCTTTTTTCCCTTCTTGACCACGACTTAGTCCTTGTGAATTTTCTTGACCACCCTTAATAACGGTTAATTTTAAAAGAATTCTTTCCCCAGTATTGGATAGGTAGCCTAAAATGTTATAAGTTCCAGGCTTTTTCAAGTCGTAATCCGTATTGGTCCAATAAACTTCTCTATTAGTCACTTGCCCATCTACTTCTTTTAAATCCACTCGACTTGGCAGACTAAAGGCATCCCCTACTTGGATGGTTTTATAAATGGTTTGACTAGGTTTATCTGCTGTATTTGGCGATGGACCTTCCCTATTGGCAAGGACCTTCACTTGGGTTTCTAGAACTTTTTCTTTCTTTTCTAGAGGATCTAGGTAGTTTCCCAAAGCGGTGTAGGTACCCGGAAGATCAGACCTGAAGTTGTTGAGTCGCCAATTGATAGAAATTTCTTCTTCCTGGCCCTGGTCACTCACAAGGTAGATGGTTTTTGGTAGACGATCTAGGGCTTGTCTTACGCTTGTCCCTTGCTTAACTTCAACGGAGTGAAGCCCAAGAATCTTTTGGCCTCCAGGCACTTCTATTGTGTCTGTAGGGCCAGAAGGATTTTCTTCTGGGATTTTTGTATTGGCTAAGAGGGTCTTTAAGTCTTGAATGGCGGCTGTTAATTGGTTACTTGTCGGGCTTGAATAGTCCAGCATGGTTTGGTATTTTCTTTTGGCCTGGTTCAACTTAACCCAATCAGAAGGATTGTAGTCTTTTTCCTTGGCTTGCTCCGCCTTGTCCAATAAAGCTTTTAAGTCTTTAATTTCTTGGATGTCCTTACCTTCGATCTTTTCTCCATAGAGGTTCGTCAGGTTTAAGAGATAAACAGAGCTTTTCCCTTCTTTTGTTAGGGTAAAGGCCAGAATATTTTTCCCCTTAGAAATCGGAACATGGCTTGACTTAAACGTCTTGTAATCTTTGCTTTCTAAATTTTGTATGGGAAATTGACTCCGAGGGGAAATAGATTCCATCTGGATAAAATCCACTGTATCCTTGGTGGTCAAGACAAATTCTTGCCCATAGGACCGGACTGTAGCTTCTAGGTTTTGACCATTAAATTGTAACTCCCCCTTGCCTGGAACGACAAATTCAGACCGTAACATTTCAAACCTGTCCAATTTTGGGGTTTCATCATGGATAGGATTTCCCTCAACATGAATGGTAAAGCCCCCAAGTTCTCCCATATAATGCTTAATATTGGTTAGACCATAGACAGGTCCCTTAAAGACTTGGAGATAGCCACCATTAAAGAAGTAATCCCCAGGTTTTATGTCTTCTGGTAGGGTAAATTCTAGGTCTCTTAATTTTTCCAGGCGGCGAATTTTTTCTACTGGATTAGTAGTCATATTGTTGACATAGGGTTTGGTTTCCAAGCGTTCAAGGCCTGGCATATTCGAAGTATAAAGGAGATAGCCAAAATTTATAGCCGTGGTATTCCCATCATGCTGGTTCTGCCCCTTATTTTCAGGAACTACATATTTGTCATAGAGATTATTAAGGTCTTGGATTTGCTGGTCACTGAAGTGGACCTTAACCTTAACTCTTTCCCCAGGTCGATAAGAGCTTTTCTCTGGGCTCGCTTGGATGAGCCCCTTTTGAGAGGGCTTATAGCTTGGGTTTTCCTTAACATGGAAGGTAAAGTCTGGAATTAAATCATGCTCTTGGAGAAACTGAGGGCGGTTTAATCCGTCGGCCATTTTGGACAAGACTGTTTGTCGAATCTTTGTATTTTCTGGCATTTGATTTTTTGGCACTTCAGAAAAGCCTGCATCTCCATAGCCAGAAGATACTACCACTCCATTGAAAAAGCGAAGGTCACCTCCCTTGGTGAGGGTTAACTTAAAAGAATCGTAACCTTGAATATAACCATAGCCTGGCATGTTTGTAAAAAATTGTTCTTGTTGGCCAAAGAAGGGGTTATAGAAGGTTTGAATTTTTGGCTTTGGAGCAAGCATGCCCTTGATTTTAAATTCCGCCTGGTCTCCTGCTTGTAGGTCTGTTTTTCCCGTTGTTGAAGTTAAGGTCCCTTCTAGGCAAGCAGACCGGAAGTTATAAAGGCGGGAGGATTTTACCCCATTTTTTTCTACCGTATAGGTGACCGTAGTCCAGAAATTTTGCAGGGGAAAGTCACCAGTGTAGGCATCTAAGTCTTTTCCTTCCCTGGCTATTGTTCCCGACTTTTTCAAGTCCACCTTTTGCCCATTGGCATAAACAGTTGGTCTTGCTCCCTTTTCTGTCTCTAGGCTTAAGTGGTAGTTGGGTTGCTCTTTGGTATAGTAGAGAACATCATACTTATTAAAACGGTCTAAATTGGAGGTCATGGTTAGACGTTTATCTTTTTGGTCTGTTTCCCGGTCGGTAATATAGACATAGATATAGGAAGGTCGTCCATTATAGCTGGGATGGGTGACTTTTAATTTTACTAGTCCTGTTTTTAGGCCCCTTAATAGGTAAGTTGCCCCATCTTGGGTATTTGGTCCATAGATTGTTGAAAAGTCGCCTCCTTCTTTACAAATTTCAACCTTATCTTCCCCTAGGACAGGATCAAATTTTAAGTCCTCTCTTTGGAAATTTTGTTGAAAGTCAGTAGCTCTTGGAACATCCAGACAAAAGAGTTCCATTTCTTCCCCCTTTTTTAGGGTGTAGCAAAGGTTAGATAAAAGAAAATCATTGAAATAGCCCTTCTTTAAATCATGGCTCATATACCAAGCAAAAGGTCCACAGGGTTTGTCCACATGTTCATTAATTGTTGCTTGGTTTAAAATATTAATAACTTTTTCAGCTTTTTCTTTGTTATATTGAAAGGATTTTAATAAGTCCACACCTTGATCATAGGCTTGTTTTGTGGCTTGATTTTCAAGATACAGAAACTTATTCCCTGAAGAATTAATTCTTGCTAGGGCCTTGATTAGATCAATCTTTTCTTCCATGGGAGTTTGATAGCCACGATCTTCTCCTAGGATCGAAAAACTTAAAGAAAAAACCGCCCCATCATGGACTTCTTTTCCCAGTTTATACTTATTAAGGGGCTTATCTAATTTTTCCCCATTTAAGTAGGCTTCCCACA
>JASBZN010000006.1 GCA_029983435.1 Urinicoccus sp.
GCTCTTCCGATCTCTGGAGGTGTTACAGGTGGTTCTTCTGGTGGAGTAACTGGTGGTTCCTCTGGTTCTTCTGGTGGTTCATGGGGTGGATTGTGCGGTGGTTCTTTCGGCTTTTCAGGTGGAAGTTCCTTATTGGTTGCTACAAAGATGTATTCGTAGATTGGTTTAATTTCCGCTAATGGTTTAGCGTCTGGATTTAAATCATAAATTGTCTCATAGCGTCCATTTCCATTTCCTACTGTTTCTTCCAAATAGAAGAGATCTACATATTTCCCATTTTCTAGAATATATGGGAGATATAGGGAATAAACGCCATTTTCATCCTTCTTTAAATACATATTTATTTCAGGATTTTTTATAGTGGATACATCACCTTGATAATTATAATGGACTACCTTAACCGGTTTCCACTTACCGTCTATGACGATTTTTTTATCCGGATCTTGACCAAATACAATATTTTCATCATCCAGCCAAAATCCATTCCCATTTGCCTTTGGTTGCCAAGTTGCCGTCTTTGATTCTACCTTTTTACCATCAACATACAAATTATAAGTGACATCCCCATTTTCAGCTTTAAACGGATTGTTTGCAATAGAGTTTTCTCTCTTTGCATCGTCTACAGCGTAATGTTGCCAAAATCTTCTGAAATAAAACTCAATCTGAACTGGATTCCCTTCTTTAAGCTTTTCTTCATAAGCTTTCATTTCGTCTTCGTTCACAAGAACCTTTTTAATTTCATAGGTCATTTCAAAGCCATCCAGGTCTTTTTCCTCAATGCCATAGGCACCTTTGGCTAGAAGTTTTGGATCCAGCTTGGTAATAACACCCTTCCAGTCGTTCTTCTTTGTGATTGTAACGGTTTTATAGACAGGATAAACTTTTCCATTTTTGTCTCTTTTATAGTCAACGATAATTTTCTTGCCGTCATTTAAAATATAGAATGTTACTTGGTCTGGAAGTTCTCTATTTTTAACTTCTACATCTTTTCGATCTTCGCCAAGAGCTTGTCTGATTTCTTCTTCAGTAAGCATCTTCCATTTCTTTTCAATCTTGGCTTCAGTGTATGGTCTGTTGCTGATTGTAAACTCATAGCTATTTTCTTCGCCCTTTACTTGCTTAACTTCTGAAATATAATCTGTTTCTCTTTCGATAACAAGATATTTCAATCCGCGTTTTGCAAGTTCTTCACTTGTAAACGGAAGTCCCTTTTCCATAGTTGAAGCTGGTAAGTTTGGATACTTATCGCCTTTATATTTACCAAAAGTAGCTTCCCAATTGTTATCATGGTTTAGGATTACTTCGCCATACTTATAAAGTCTCTTGTCATAGCCATATTGGCTTCTTACATAAACTTCGTCTACATCTTCAGGAACAATATAGATGTCAGCGTGGATATTTTTCCAACGATAGTCGTCTTCATCGATGTCTTTATCCCAATGTTTTTTGAATTTAAAGCCAACGTCGCCAATGTCTTGTGTACTCTTCATTGATGCATCGGATCCAAGTCCAGCTCCGTAAGTAGCTTCATTACCTAAAATAAAGGTTCCTGAATTCCTCCAAGCTTCTTCTTGCAACGCCTTATCATAGATGGCTTTTAGGTAAACAAATTGATCCGTATAGGACATATTCTTTGGTAAAAGTGTTCCCTTACCGCTATCGTTTACAAACTTAATAATGTGTTTTTCTTTGGTGACGGGCGAAATAAAGGTATAGAATTGGTTGTGAATATCTGTGTCATTTAATTCGAAGCTATATGTTTTCTTGGCAAACACATAGTCTGCGCCCATTGCGCCCTTGTTATTAAATACATAAACGCTGTGGCCATCGCCTAGGTGAATAAATCCGTCTGGGCAGTTCCAGATACCGCCGCCAACGTTTGGTCCGCCCCAAGCTTCGTCATTTTCGTTCATGTTTCCTTTAAAGGATGTTTCATTTTCAGTAATTAAAACATTTTCTAATTCCTGAACTCTTGGAGGGAATCCTACATAGATTCCGCCGCCGAATTTTGCTGCCTTGTTGTCCAAGATCATGGTCTTATTAAAATGAACATGGTTGCTGTCGACAAAGACTCCACCTCCGGCATAACCGGTTTCATTTTTATAAATTAAGCCACCATCAAAGTTGGCTTCCGCCTTATTAATTTTAACATATTCATCATAAGGTTTATCATCCGTATTTGAATAGCTGCCATTAATGCTATTACTAAAAGATGTAACGTATTGGTCGGAGACCATTATTCCCCCGGCCTTGTTTCCGGCGTAGTTATTGGCAACAATACCATCTGTAATATTTAATTTACCAGTTGGGTATATGGTAATACCACCGGCTAAATTATACCCTTTTGACTTGTTGCTTACAATGCTTCCGCCGTTGAAATCAAAGATAGCAAAGTCTTTGTCTTCATTAAGAATCTTTTTATTATTCAAGCCGTCGTTTCCGACAAATACAGCTCCTGACGCACTGATATTATGGTCAATCATCCCGTTCTTCATAATAAAGTGGCCACCTTGTTTAACCGCTACTGCACCGGCATTGTATGGAACGGCAGTGTTTGCAAAGACGGTATTGGCTGTAATACGACCGCCATTCATAGTAAAAGTTCCACCCTCATGGACTTTTATTGGACTTTCGTAAGAGTAATAATATTTAGTCTTACCTTCCTCAACTTTAACTCTAAAAGTACTTTCGCTGTTTGCAATCACACCGTTATTTAGTATAAGCTCTCCACCTTTTTGAACATCAAAGAACATGCCTTTGTCATCTGTATAAGACTTAATTTCTTTTTTATTTCCGTCAAAATTAATGGAGTTCTTTTTATCGCCAAGGGTCAATTTTCCTTTGACGTTAAACATGGTGCCAGAAAAATTATCAGATCTTTTCAGGACGACGTTGTGTTCAAAATCATAGTAATACTCATCCCCTTTTTTGGTGATATGAGTCTCTGCATCTTCTATGGCTTTCTTCCCACGCTTGCGTCCTTCGTCGATAATTTCTCTTTGCTCCTTTTCACCTTGATCCGCATAATCTTTGGGTTGCTCAATCTTTTCCCAAGGATCGTCCATTTCCTTCCCATCTTCTGAAGTCAAGATGATTATTTTACCTTGGCCTATAGTCAAGGTTTCTTTTATTTCAATGATTCCCGCTATGACAATGGTTGTTTCTTCGCCCTCTTTTGCATCGTTAAGAGCTTTTTGGAGTTCAGCAAAAGATTTGACTCTCACACCCTCTTTTGACTCTTCCTTAGGACTGCCTGCTTTTAATGCTTTTGGGTCTAGGGTCGTACCTTCTTCTAGCAAAAGGACATTCTCATCGTTTTTCTTTGGCTCTTCCTCGCCTTTTTTATCTTCCTCTGTTTTTTCCAGGTCTTCTGTTTTGGATTCTTTTTCTCTTTTACTTACTTTGGGAGTCGTTTCCTCTTCAGTAGACTCTGTTTTGGAAGTTTCCCCGTCTAAATTATCTTTGTCTACAGATTCCTTTTCAAGAACGTCATCTTTTTTGTCAGATGTTTTTTCAGACTCTGTAATTTGTCCAGGTTCTGTCCCTTCTTTTCCTTCCTCTTTCTTTTCCAGGATAGGTTCTTCTTTAGCTTCTTTTGGATCTTGCTTCTCCTGATCCACTATGGCCGTATCCTTTGTGTCCTTACTCTCGACCTTATTGTCTGTGGTTTCTCGGACAGCTTCTTGCTGAACTTTAGGATGGTCTGCTGGCGCTTTACCTTCTACAGATTGAGCGTAGCTTGTACCCCCCCCCACTAAAAAAAACAAGATCAGGAGTAATAATACTTTGACTCTTTTCACGTTTTACTCCCCTCTTCTTTTAACAACACCAAGAGTATAAAAACACGCAATTCGAATTATGTATTTTTATACTATACTTTCTCATATATTATATGATAATACTGTACTTTCTTTCCGTCAAGAGATTCTGACAATTCCCTTAAATAAAAAGCAAGCTATCCTTCTTGGCTTTTTTATCCTATTCCATTTAATACAATCATTCTCCCTAATAAAATCGGCACTAGGAGGAAACCTAGTGCCGATTTTACTTTAAACTTTCTTTCATTTAGCGATTTTCTATGGATGCAATTCTCTTTTCTAATTGGTCAATTTGGGTTTTAAATTGCCCTTCTTTTTCTCTTTCCTTTTGAACAACGGCTTCTGGTGCTTTAGAAACAAAGCCTTGGTTGGCTAGTTTTTTCACGACTCGATCCAGTTCGGATTGGGCTGTTGCCAATTCTTTATTTAACCGTTGCAGTTCTTTTTCATAGTCCACCAAGTCTTCCAAGGGCATGTAGTAGTCTACTCCCTTGGAAACAACAGACAAATGATCTCCCTTTAAATCTTTGGGGTTGTCAATCCATTCTAAGCCTGTGGAAAAGCCCAGGGTCTTAAAGTAACCTTCTGTCCCTTCTAGGTCTTTTTTATTTTCTTCCTCTTCTGTATAGAGGAGGGTCTTGGATTTTTTATTGGGGGCAATATTCATTTCTGCCCGCGCATTTCGAATAGAGCGAATGGCTTCTTGCACTCTTTCTAGGGTTCTTTCTGCTTCTTCATCCAAGTAAGAATCATCTTCTTTAGGCCAGTGGTTAAGCATTAAGAAATCTTCTGTTCCTGGTAGCTTGGACCAAATTTCTTCTGTGATAAATGGCATAAAGGGATGAAGCAGGCGTAAAATATCTTTTAAAACTGCCACTAAGACGCTGACTGCCACTTTTTTATCTTCGGCATCTTCACTAAAGAGGCGAGGTTTTACAAGCTCAATATACCAATCGCAAAAATCAGACCAAATATAATTTAAAACGGCATCTGCCGCTAAACCCAAGTCATAGTGGTCTAATTTTTCTGCCACTTCCTTGGCTACTCGTTGTCCCTTAGATAAAATCCATCGGTCTTCCATTTGGAACTTATCTATTTCGTCTAATTCATAGAGGTCCTCACCAATGTGCATAAAGACAAAACGAGAGGCGTTCCAGAGCTTATTGGCAAAGTTTCGATTGGCTTCCACCCGGTCAATGGAAAACCGCATATCGTTACCAGGGCTATTGCCAGTAATTAGGGTAAAGCGAAGGGCATCGGCCCCATATTGACTGATAATTTCTAAAGGATCAATTCCATTTCCTAAAGACTTGGACATCTTCCGTCCTTGTTCATCTAGAACCAATCCCGTTAAGAAAACATCTTTAAAGGGTAGTTCTCCTGTTTGTTCCAAGGCAGAAAAGACCATACGAACGACCCAGAAGAAGATAATGTCATAGCCCGTACAGAGAACATTGGTGGGATAAAAGTAATCTAGGTCTTCTGTTTCCTTGGGCCAACCCAGGGTAGAAAAAGGCCAAAGGGCTGAGGAGAACCAAGTATCTAGGGTATCAGAATCTCGGTACATTTCCCCTCCGCAGGCAGGACATTTGTGGACGGGGTCTGTGGAAACTTCTACATGACCGCAGTCCTTACAATAGTAAACTGGCAATTGATGTCCCCACCAAAGTTGGCGAGAAATACACCAATCTCGAATATTTTCCAGCCAGTGGCTATAGATTTTTCCAAAGCGGTCAGGAATAAAGTGAAGGTCGCCCTTTTGGTAGGCCTCTAGGGCAGGTTTAGCCAAAGGTTCCATTTTCACAAACCACTGTTTGGAAATTAAGGGTTCAATAACCGTTTTACACCGTTCGCAGTGGCCTACAGCGTTGTGGTGGTCTTCAATTTTAACTAAGAGGCCAGCGTCTTCAAAGTCCTTGACGATTTTCTTCCGCGCTTCAAAGCGTTCCATGCCAGCATAGGGTCCTGCTTCTTGGTTTAAGTAGCCATTTTCATCAATGACCACACATTGGCCTAGGTCATGCCGAGCTCCGACTTCGAAGTCATTGGGGTCGTGGGATGGGGTAATCTTTACGGCCCCAGTTCCAAATTCCATGTCTACATAAGTATCAGCAACAATGGAAATTTCCCGGTTCATAAAGGGTAACATCAAGGTTTTTCCTACTAGAGACCCGTAGCGGTCATCTTCTGGATTAACAGCCACAGCCAAGTCTCCTGGAATGGTTTCTGGCCGCGTAGTTGCAATTTCTAAATAGCCAGACCCATCTGTCAAGGGATACTTAAAGGTCCAAATTTTTCCATCGTGGTCTATATGTTCTACTTCTGCATCGGAAATTGCCGTGTGACAGTGGGGACACCAGTTGATAATTCGGTCGCCTTGGTAGATAAGTTCCTTTTGGTAGAGGTCCATAAAGACTTTTTCCACTGCTTGGGACAGGTTTTCATCTAGCGTAAAAGCCTCCCGGTCCCAGTCGCAAGAAACACCTAGTTTCTTTTGTTGGTTTTTAATATTACCGCCATATTCTTCTGTCCAGGCCCAGGCTTCTTTTAAAAATCCTTCCCGGCCCAAGCCTTCCTTGGTCTTGCCTTGGGACTTCATTTTTTCCACAACCTTTGCTTCTGTGGAAATGGAAGCATGGTCTGTTCCTGGTAAAAACAGGGCTTGGTAGCCTTTTAAGCGTTTGAAACGAATTAAAATATCTTGAATGGTATTGTTTAAGGCATGTCCCATGTGTAAATTCCCTGTTACATTTGGTGGGGGCATGACAATGGTGTAGGGCTCCTTAGACCGATCCACTTCTGGATGGAAGGCATGAGAAGCCATCCACTCTCCATAAATCCGATCCTCAAACTCTTTAGGATCGTATGTTTTTGCTAATTCTTTCACTCTGACCTCCTCATTTATCCATAAAAAAATCCTCATCCAAAAGGACGAGGAACGCGGTACCACCTTAATTCCGTAATTATACGGCTCTTTTGACCGATAACAGAGTCACCCGTTAACCAATAAAAAGCAACCTTCCCCGGCTTCGCTTGTCAACTTCCACCAACCATTGACTCTCTAAAAAGCTCCCCCGGCTACTCCTCTTTTCTATACGGTATACACGTTAATTATAAGGGCTAGGAGAGTCCCTGTCAAGCCTGGACTGAACGATAAAAAAGAGACGGTTCCCCGCCCCTCTTTTACCCTCTGGGAATAAAGCCCATCTTTTTATAGACCTTCCGTAAAATTTTCGTAGCTCGCCGAGAAGCCTTTTGGGCTCCTTGTTGGTAAACTTCTTCCAAATAGGCCTTGTCGGCCCGAATTTCATGGTAACGGTCCCGAATGGGTCCGATTTCTTGGATGACAGCTTCTGCCACATCTGTCTTTAAGACCCCATAACCTTGGCCTTGATAGTCTTGAAGTAAGTCTTCTATAGACCGTCCAGAGCAAGCCGAATAAATATCCAACAAGTTTTTCACCCCAGCTTGTTGGTCATTGTAGGCAATGTTGCCTTCTGAATCGGTTACAGCTCGTTTAAACTTCCTTCGAATCGCATCGTCTTCGTCTAAGATTAAGATATAGGAATTTTGGTCGCTATCGGATTTACTCATTTTCTTTTCAGGATTTTGCAGGCTCATAACCCTGCCTCCTACCTTGGTCTTTAACATTTCTGGCAAGACAAAGGTGTCCGAGTACCTGGAGTTAAACCGTTCTGCTAAGTCTCTTGTAATTTCAATGTGTTGCTTTTGGTCATCCCCCACAGGAACATAGTGGGTTCCATAGAGGAGAATATCGGAAGCCATAAGGACAGGATAGTTTAACAGTCCAGCGTTGACTTCTTTGGTTTTTTCCGCCTTGGACTTAAACTGGGTCATCCGTTGGAGCTGGCCAAGCCCTGTCATGGTGTTTAAAAGCCACATTAATTCCACGTGGGCTGGAACGTGGGATTGGATATAGATGGTGGACTTTTCTGGATCCAGTCCCACAGCTAGATAAAGGGCCAAAAGATCCAGGGTATGGGCCCGTAAGTCCTTGGGCTCCTGGCTCACTGTAATGGCGTGCATATCCGCAATGCAATAAATGCAGTCATATTCTTCTTGGAGCTTAGGAAAATTTCGCAAGGCTCCAATGTAATTTCCTAAGGTTAAATTTCCAGAGGGTTGAATCCCACTGTAGACAATTTTTTTATCCATAAAACATCCTTTCAAACATTCTTCCTCTATTATACAACACTTCCTCCTTGTGATAAAATAAATACTTAAAAGAAGGAGGAATTTATGTATTGGTTTTATAAAAACGGCCCCAAAAACAACCTTTGTGATGTCAAGGGTCTTCGTGTTGGCCATGTTAGTTTAAATAATGATTCTCAGGGAATCCACACTGGCGTGACGGCAATTTTACCACCAGGGTCCAACCCCTATCAGGAAAAGTGTATTGCCGCTGCCCATTGTATCAATGGTTTTGGAAAACCCCTGGGCTTAGAGCAAGTTCGAGAATTGGGACAAATAGAATCTCCCATTCTCTTAACCAACACCCTGTCCATTGGTGATGCAACCCGGGGCCTTATGGACTATATGCTAGATATAGACCCAAATATCGGCCGCCCCACGACCCTTAATCCCCTAGTTTTGGAGTGTAACGACGGATCCATCAACGACATCCGCCGCCTGGCCCTTCAACCCAAAGATGCTCTAGAAGCCTTAACTCATGCTCAAGAGGATTTTTCTCAAGGTTCTGTAGGAGCTGGAATGGGGATGGTTTGTTATGGCCTTAAAGGGGGCATTGGTTCTGCCTCTCGTTTGGTGGATATCCACGAGACTACTTATACGATAGGGGCTTTGGTCTTATCCAACTTTGGTGCCACCAAGGACCTCACTATTTTGGGAGAAAAACTAGGTCCCAAACTTGCCACAGAAGAACGGAAAGACCGGGGATCCATTGTGACCATTTTAGCCACCGACCTTCCTATCGACTCCCGGCAAGTTCTGCGCCTCTGTAAACGAGTCCAATCTGGTATTGCCCGAACTGGAGCCTTTACAAGCCACGGCAGCGGAGAGTTTGCCTTGGGCTTTACAACTTGTAAAACCCCCTCCTTGCTAGATCAAGACCTGGACCCTGCCTTTCAAGCCACTGTGGAAGCAGTAGAAGAAGCCATTCTCTCTAGCCTCTACCACAATGAAAGTAAAACCGCCTACACTGGCGAAATTTTCCAATCTTTAGAAGATCGGGCCCGGGACAAAAAGGTCTCTCTTCCCTCTTACCGTTGAAGAAGCTGGTCCATGCACTCTTGGACTTCTTTTAAAACTTGCTTATAGTCCACCTTGGTCAATTCCCTATCCTTTAAGACAAATTCTCCATCAATAAGAACGGATTCGATATCTTCTTCTTGGGCTGAATAGCAAAGGGCGGAAATTAAGTTGTTCCGTGGTGTAAAAGAAGAGCTGTTTAGGTTAAAAATAACTAAATCAGCAAGT
The DNA here is from genome assembly GCA_029983435.1 of Urinicoccus sp. GTDB lineage: Bacteria > Bacillota > Clostridia > Tissierellales > Peptoniphilaceae > Urinicoccus. The sequence continues at coordinate 9,276 of JASBZN010000006.1, forward strand.
TTGCCTTCTTCTATGGATCCAATGCTTTCATCCAGTCCCAAGGCCTTGGCCCCATGAATGGTTGCCATCTTTAAAATTTCCATGGCTGGCACAGCCTTGGGATCCATAGTAACGGCCTTATTCACAACCGAAGCCAAATGCATTTCTTCCAAGATGTTTTGATTGTTGTTGGAAGAATCGCCGTCAGTTCCAATTCCTAAAACAATTCCCTTATCTAGCATCTTTTGCACAGGAGTAAATCCAGAAGCCAGTTTCAGGTTGCTGGTGGGATTGTAGATGGGGTAAAAATTTCGATTTTTTACGAGGTCCATTTCATCTTCTGTAATATGAACGCAATGGGCTGCAATGACATGAAGGTCCAACATCCCAATGGACTCGATGTATTGGATTGGTGTCATGTGGTGGTCTTTTTTACAGTCTTCTACTTCCTTGATGGTTTCAGACATGTGAATGTTGATGACCCCATCCATTTCCTTGGCCAAGGAAATAATTTCCTTGAGGTAATCTTCCCCACAAGTGTAAATAGCATGGGGAGAAGGAACCACTCTTAAGCGGCCATTTCCCTTTTTGTGGTAATTTTGGTAAAGAGCTCGGGTTTGTTCTAACTTTAAGTCTTTATCATCGTCTTCAATCAGACCCCGGGTTAAAATACCCCGCATTCCAATTTCCAAAGCCGCATCCCCAACTCGGTCCATTTCATAGTATTGGTCGCAAAAACAAGTCGCCCCAGACCGAATCATCTCTGCCATAGAAAGCATGGACCCCCAGTAGATATCTTCTGGTGTCAACTTGGCTTCAATGGGCCAAATGGCATCTTCCAGCCAAGTTTTGAGTTCCATATCGTCGGCAAAATTCCGTAAAAGGCTCATGCCCAAGTGGGTGTGGCCATTAATAAAGCCTGGCGTTACCAACTTGTCCCTTCCATCAATAAGGGTATCTGCCTGGCAGGTTAGGTTCTTTCCTATCTTGCTGATCTTGTTTCCTTCAATATAAAGATCGACGTCTTCCTTGATTTCTTCTTCTATTACATCTAAGATTCTGGTATTTTTTATTAAAATTGACATGCATCTTCCCCCTTTTCTATTAGTATATCAAAAGATTCCTGCCTTGAACACGGAGAAATTCATTCTATTTTCCCAAAAGAATTCCTTTACTCTCCCCAGTAAATAGTGTATAATGTCCTATGGCTTATAAATTATCGCGGCAGAAAATTTATAGGAGATGAAAGAAAAATGGCAAAGATGATGGGACCCCGCTTTAAAGAGTCCAGAAGATTGGGGTTAAATGTATGCGGGCATCCAAAGGCTATGAAACGTGCCGTAAAGGGAACCGCTCGTTCAGACAAAAAATTAACTGAATACGGAAAACAATTATTAGAAAAACAACGCCTTCGTGCTTATTATGGCGTAATGGAAAAACAATTCGTAAACTACTTCCTAGAAGCGAAGAAAGCAAAAGAACAAACAGGTCCAGCCCTTGTTAAGATTCTTGAATCCCGCCTAGATAATATGACTTATCGGATGGGTTTTGCTTCTTCTATTCGTCAAGCACGTCAAATGGTTACCCACGGGCACATGCTAGTAAATGGTAAAAAAGTAGATATTCCTTCTTACCGTTTACAAGTTGGTGACGAAGTTGCTCTTGCACCAAGAGGTAAAAAAGTAGATCTTTTCAAAGAAAACTACGAAACAAACTTTGTAACTTCTTATCCTTATATTACCAAGGACAAAGACTTCAAAGCAAAACTTTCTGCACCAATTAACCGTGAAGATATTCCAGTAGAAATCGAAGACCAATTAATCGTTGAATTCTACTCCAAGAATATGTAAGAAAAAGAGCCTGTGGGCTCTTTTTTTATGGACAAAAATAGTGTAAGGATCCTTTCCTTACACTATTTTTTCTTTTCCATGGTCTACTTGAATTTTAAAGACAAAACCAATCTCACTTTTTTGAACTTGATAGTTGATTTGATAATTATCCAAAAGATTTCTTACAATATAAAGGCCCAGACCATGGCTATTTTCCTTATTTAAATCAAAGGCCATTTCAAACACCCTATCCAGGTCAAAATCTTCCTCTATTTCACAAGAATTTTCTATATAAAACCAACCTTCTTCTACTCCGATCCGAATAAGGCCCTCTTCTTGAGTGTATTTTACTGCATTGCTAAGTAAATTAGACAAGACAATCTTAAGAGCCGTCCTTCCCATATCGAGGCTTTCTTGCCCTAAAGAGCAACAAAGGGTAATCTTTTTTTGATTTGCCAGGACTTCATATTTTTTCAGCACCTCTTCTAGGACTTCTTGAATCACAAGAACTTCTTCATCATTCTTCAGGCGGTCCAGGGAAGACAGGGTTAAAATTTGAGAAATACTCTGACTTAAGTCATCTACAATATCTAGACAATGCTGGATGTAAAGATCCCTGTCCTTGTACTTTCCAATCTTGTATTTCATATTCTCTAAGATGATTTTTAAACTGGCAAGAGGGGTTTTTAAATCATGGGAAGCCCCTCTAAAAAAGTCATATTTTACTTGCTCCAGCTTTAAAATCTCCTGGTTTTTTTCTTCTGCATCGGCAAGGGCCTTTAAGAGCGTCTCATAGAGATCGTTAATTTGGCTCTTTAACTGACCAATTTCATCGCTGGATTCCACTCTTAATCTTGCCTCTTTATCCACTTCCATCATCTGGTCTGTAACCTGTTTAATTTCTTGAATATTATTTTTAATCATCTTGGCATAGATAAGGGAAACCACAATGGAAAACAAAAAAGACAGCAAAAGAGAATAGGGTAAAAACTTAAAACTTAAGTCTCGCGCATCTTTTTGCATATTGGCTGTAGAAATAAAACGAAGGGCTATTTTTTGTCCAGAGTCCAAGAGGATCTCTCGTTCTTCAATGATTAAAGAGTTGTCCTCACTATCTAAATCCACATCCAGGTTTTTTCCAATTTCTATCTCATTGGTCTCATTTTCTTCTTGAATCGACGCTTGTATCCCGCTGGTCTTGGAAAAAAAGTCCAGGCATTGGTTCACATAGGCTCTTTCCTTGCCATTTAAGTTGCTGGAAATTTCATCCGCCTTCTGGGAAATTTCTCCCTTTCTCGTTTCCAAATAGGTCTTGGGAAAAATAAAAAAGACTGATAAGTGGATTAAGAGGATAATGGCTCCTAAAACAGAAAAAATTTGCAAAAACATTTTGGGAAATATCTTTAAATTTTTCATTTTCTCTCCAATTTATAGCCCACATTTCGGATGGTAACAATACAATCCAGGGCCAATTTTTTTCTCAACTCTTTAATATAGACATCAATCACCCGGTCATAGGGGATTTCTTCTGTTTCCTTCCAAACATTATCTAAAATCTGGGACCTAGTTAAGGCCTGACCTTCATTCTCTACCAGATAGTGAAGAATCTCCAGCTCTTTTGCATTGACGTCCACTTCCTGACCCTTTACCTTGGCAGTGTAGCTGGTAAAGTTCACTTCCGTTTCTTGATAGACAAACTCCTCCCTGGGAGGATAGTGTTTTTTTATTAGGGAATCGACTTGCACTTTTAGCACAGGTAGAGAAAAGGGCTTTTCAATATAGCCATCTACTAAATTTGTAAACGCTTCAATTTTATAGTCTTCATCACTAAAGGCCGTCAAAATTAAAATTGGCAAATTGCTTGTTTTTCTTATTTCTTTTAAAACTTCTAAGCCATTGATAAAGGGAATTTGAATATCCAATATCACCAGGTGAATGTCCTTATTAAATTTATCCAAAGCCTCTCTTCCATCCTTGGCTTCCAAGACACGATAGCCAAATTCTGACAAATATTCACTTATTCCCTCTCTTATCATTTGATCATCTTCCACAATCAGTAGCTCCATGGCCGCCTCCTTCCAACTTACTAAGTATTATATCTCAAATCCCCTCTTAAATTATAAGTTTTTCTCAATCTCTTTTTCCTAAAAAAATATCGATGCCCCTGCACCGATATTTTTTATCGTTTTTAATTTTTTATCCCACTGCTAATTGCTTCGACAGGACAGGCATTTTTACACCTTCCGCACCGAATACATTCCATATGATTGCAATTTTTTACAGGATCTACATTCATTTGACAAACTGCTTTACACTTTCCGCAGTGAATACACTTATTCGTATCTAGTCGGTAGCGAAATAGGGAAATAGAGTTAAAAAAGGAGTAAATCGCTCCAAGGGGGCAAATATATTTACAAAAGGGTCGATAGATAAGGATGGAAAGTAAAATAGTTATGCCTAAAATAGCCGCTTTCCAATAGTATAAAAAACCAATGGCGCTTCGCATGCTCTTATTTAATAAGACCAGGGGAATTCCACCTTCCAACATGCCCACAGGGCAAATGAGTTTACAAAAGTAGGGAGATCCTTGACCCAAAATATCCACTAAAAAGAGGGGCAATAAAATGACAAACACTAATAAAATGAGGTATTTCAGTTTTCTTAAGTGCTTGTCCCACTTAAAAGTTTGTATTTTTTTATAAAAGGGGATCTTATATAGCAAATCTTGAACTAAACCAAAGGGGCACAGCCAACCACAAACAAAACGTCCCAAGCAAGCTCCAATGAAGAATAAAAAGCCCACAACATAGTAGCTGAATTTATAGTTTGCGTTTCCTATGACTGCTTGAAGAGATCCAATGGGGCAGGCCCCCTTTGCCCCTGGGCAAGAGTAACAATTCATCCCAGGGACGCAAAGTTCTTTTAGCTTTCCATGATAAATCTTTCCCTGCTTAAATCCTTCAAAATAAGAATTGGTAAGGAGAAACCAAAAGCCTTGAAAAGAGTGGCGCAAGGAATCCATTTTTTTATATCCATTTTTTTCTTTATTCCAATGAGGTATTTTTTTCATCTTATCCAATTCCAATACATTCCATGCAAATTTGCACCGCTTTATCTAAAACAATTTTTGCCTCTCCCCTTTGGTAGCCATAAAAAATCAAGGCTAGGCTGAGACCAATTAGAGCTACCGATAGGAGGCGACTTTTAACTATTTTCTTATCCATGGACAGCTTCCTCTTTACTTATTATTTTTTATTTTTCCCAATTCTTTTTCTACAATTTTTTCCCAGTCTTTTAAATTGTGGGAACCAGAATAAGTTTCTCCTACAATGTTTCCTTTTTTATCTACAAAAAAGGTTTCTGGTAGGGCTTGGATTCCGTTTAAGCGGCCATTGAAATTACTTTTATCTGGCATTAAGAAGGGGTAGTTGGCCTTAGTTTTTTCTTGAATTAACTTGGATTTTTCAATGGCTTCTTTATTTTCCCCCTTATCATCCATAGTGTCTGTTACTACACCCACAACTTGAACCCCTTTGTCCTTCATTTCTTTTTGCAGTTCCACTAAATCAGGAATTTCCTTCACACAAGCAGTACACCAAGTTGCAAATACATTCACCATGGTTAAGTCAGATTTTTCAAAATCCTTGCTGGAAAATTCTTTCCCATTAATATCCTTTGTTGTTAAGTTGCTTAAATTCTTGCTACTTTCCCCAGTAAAAGCTTCAGTATTTTCCAAATCTGTTTTTTCCGCTAGGACAAAGCCATTTTCTGGCCGATCTTTTTTCTCAATGATTTCAACTTCCGTCTTATTAAATTCTTCTGCGAAAGCATCCTTATTGTCTTTTGCCGTACTTAAGTAATAGGTGTATTTACCGTCTGTTGATTCTCCTATTTTTTTGTGGTTTTTACATTTTGTAATGTTGGAAATTTCTTCTTCTGACAAACTTTTTTCAAACATTCCAAGAGTTCCCACTCTTTCTAAGCTCTTTTCCCACTTTTCATAGTCATCCCCCATTTTATTAATGACCGCATTTTTTTGCTCTTCCGTCATCTTATGAAAGGTCAACATGGCATACTTAAGTTCCTTATCTATGGGGCTTTGTTCGTCCAGCATGGCAATTTTTTTATCCATCATGTCTTGGCGAATCTTATCAGAAAGTTTGAATTTAAGTCCTAAGTATTCATAAGTATATTCTTCCTTTGCTTCTAAGGTATAGTCTGCTGGTTTAAAGGTGCTATTTTCCTTTCCATCCATAACCATTCCAGCTTCTGCCGCATTAACAGACTCGGTATTTTGTCCCTTATTCTTTTCATTGGTCTTTTGACATCCCACAGCACCCAAACTTAAACATAAGGTTAGGGCAAGAGATAGTCCTTTTAATCCTTTTTTCATTTTATTCCTCCTTCAATGCACTTCATTTTTTATTTTTCCCTTCCTTAGGGGAACTTCTTTACAAACCTATCTTACAAGAGTTTTATGAAACGTTTATGAAATGAAAAAATTTTTTTATTTCTTTTTTAACCTTCTACATATTGGACCAAACCAGGATCTTGTCTTTTCCCATAAAAAATCTGTTGAGAAACCATGCTCTCAACAGATCTTATTCTTACCTCTTCTTAAACGGCTTGGACTTTATTTACTTATTTCTCTTTGGAGATCTTCTGGAAGATCAATTTTCTCCACTTGGTTGATGTCCCTATACTCTCCTGTCCGTTTTATTTCTATGGCTTCTCCTGTTTCTAGGTCGTCAAACTTTGCCTCCCACACAAAAGAAAGAGGCTCATAGCTTTCTTTTGCAAAAGTAAACTTTGCCTTTAAAGAGCTAAGATTTCCAAAAAAAGTTGCCGTTTCTGGCTTTTCCAAAAGAATTTTTTTGATTTGATCTATATTTTCTGGATTGGATTCTAAATTCACCCGATAAGTATCTTCCTCTTCTGTTAGCTCATAGTAGTCTTTCAGGGGTTTTAAAATTGACTGAGCATCTATGACTGTTTGGCCAATAAAGCGAGTTTGTTCTCCCGTCTGGTCATCTGGGCCCTTTAATTCTTCCCGGTCCCACTCTCCATGGTTTCTTCTATAAAAGCGAAGATTCCCTAGAAGATAGTCTTCTAATTCATCGGTAGCTTCTTGATTTTTCCATATTCTATGGATACAGCTGGGTTCTTTTATTGCCTCTATCAGCCCCTCAGAAACTTCTCTTTCTACTTGGCCATCTTCCCCCTTGGTAACTACTTCATATCTTCCTTTTTGCCTATAACTTTTTAGGTCCTTTTCATCCAAAAATTTTGCAAAAATCTCTTCCTTATTGATTCCTTCCTCACTACTTCCTGGTTGGCTCCCCTTATCTTGAGAACAGCCCACTAAAACCAAGGCCAGCATGATAGGAATGATTAAATATTTTTTCATTTTTCTCCCCTTTCTTTTTGATTCACAATGCATAGAACTTATCCCCTAGAATCCTATTTTTGTTCTTTCCCCCTTCCTTATTTGTGCGGATTGGCAGCCTCTAAGATTTCTTCATAGGCCCAGTGGGTCGGTGACAAATCTTTAAAGGTCTTTATGAATTGGATGTCCTGAGATTTCCTCTCCCAATCTTTCTTACTTGGACTTCTCTTAAACAAACGATTGCAAATCACAACAGCTTCGCATCGTTTTATTTTATCTTCTGGTCGAAAGGTCCCGTCAGGATAACCTTTAATGTACCCCTTGCCATAGGCTTGGTTAATAGCTTCCATGGCCCAGTGGCCTTGGATGTCAGAAAAAGGTGCCTGGCTAGCCTTGGCTCTGTCTAATTTTTTAATCGCCTGGACAAATTCTCCCCGGCTAATCTCTGCATTAGGACGAAAACTTCCATCTGGGTAGCCTTTCATCAGCCCAGCTTGGACAAGGGCGTTGATGTTTTCATTGTACCAGCTCGATGGGGTGTCTTTAAAGTTTGTTTTCTCTAGATTTGTCTTTTCTAAACCCGTTAAATCCACCAAAATAGAGGCGACTTCTGCCCTGGTTAAAAATCCATCGGGTCGAATGGTCCCATCGGGATAGCCCTTGAGATAGGCTGGACTTTCCACTTTGGTTTTTTCTTCTTTTGCTGGACCTTCCCAAAGGGTGAGCCCAAGGGGATTTTTCTCACTCCCTCTTTTCTTAAACTTTTTGCTTCTTTTATCTCCAGAGCTCCCTGGCTTGGGAAGATTTTCTTCTTTATTTACCTTCTCTTTGTAAATGGCCTTTAAGGTCATCTCTTCTTTTACAGGGCTGGAAAAATTAAATTTCTTCCCATCTTTTTCCCAGTAGAGAAAGATGTAATTATCCTTTTTAGGAGCTTGGGGTTCTTGCACCTTTTCTCCCTCTTTCACCTTTTGAGGCGGAATTTTTTCCAAGTCTCCCTCTAGGTCAAAGGTCACCTTGTAAGTCTTTGGAAGGATCTCTTCTCCTAAGAGGACGGGAATGGATAAGTAGGTGACAGAGTCCCCTGTTTCTGGGCTCTTTCCCTTTTCTACCTGGTTATCAGGATAGATGAGGGTCAGAGAAAGGTCTTGGACCCTCCCCTCTAGGTCAGGATTTAAGTTCCCTAGTTCATACCTTACTTGGTCCTTTATTTCTTTTATTTGTTCTTGATAATAGTCCTCTAGTGCTTTGTTTTTATGGTTTTCATCTTTTTCAAAACTCGTCGCCCTTTCCCCTGTAAATACCAAGTGCTTTTTAATGTCCTCTAGTTTTAACTGGTCTGGACTTTTCAGCCTCAAGGGCGTCTCCTTGGTCCAGGGAATCTCTACATGATATTTTTGGCTTTGGGGAAGGACTTGGTAGCTTAGGATTCCTTTAAAAGCTTTCTTTTCATAAATATCCTCAAATTGAAGAATGATTTTTTTCTCTCCAAGGCTTTCTTTATTCGAAAGAACCTCGGCCTTATCCCAGGGATCGTAGAGATCATTTCCAAAAACATATCTTGCGCCAAGGACATCCCCCCTATATTTGACGTCTCCAATTTCTTTTACCTGTTTCAAAGAGATTCCACTTGGAAGAGAGTCGTTTAAAATTTCTTCATTATAGCAAGGAAGCCATTGGTCTTCTTTCTTTCTGGAATATTTTTTTAACTTCAGTCTTTTAAAATTATCCTCTAGGACAATAGAACCCTCCCTATAAACTTTTCCATTTTTTACTTCTTCCTTAAAAGCTAAGGGGCCTTCTGGAGACTTTTCTTGTTTCAAAAGATTGATGTAAAAACTCACCCGGTCTCCCCGGTAGCCCTTGAGAACAGCTGTCTCCTTTACCATGTCCTGGCCTTGGCAGAGCATGGTAGGGTAAGGAATGTCTTTTATAAAAACAGGAAGTGTCACTTGGGCTACAGAATCTCCAGTTTTCGGGCCTCCCGACGCATACTGATTGTCTGGATAGAAGATGTAGATGGTCACTTCCTGGACTTGGCCAATCTTTGTTGGATCCGGTTTTTCTATTAACGACTTGCACTGGTGTAGTATGTATGGGTCTTGCTGCTCTCCCTTATACGCTTTTATAAGATTGTGAATAACCTTGTCGATTTCTTCCCCAGGCAATAAAACTAGGGGGCGTTCCTTGGTATACTTGCAAACAATTCTGTACTTATCCTTGTCCTTGGTCTCTTCTTCAAGCTTTTGGACTTCTTGCTTTGAACCAATCTCTTGCCTTCCATAAATCAAATCAACCTGTCCTGGCCCTAAAAGAAAAAGACTAAGAAGGGCCGCCTCAACACTTCTTTTGAAAATAAGTTTTTTATTCCGCCTGCTTGCCTTTGTCACACTTTCATCCCCTTTTAAAGGTCTTTCTTCTTTCATTTTACCGCATTAAAGTTTTCCGTCAAGACATGCCCCCCTTTTTTTAAACAAAGAAAAAAGAGATGGTTCCCCATCTCTAGTAAACAGATAAATAATCCTTCATCTCTTCATATTTTCTTTCCCCAATACCTGGAACCTCTTTTAAATCTTCTGGCTTTTGAAAGGGGCTCTTTTCCCGGTAGTCAATAATTTTTTGTGCCGTCTTTTCCCCCACTCCTGGAATCCCAAGAAGGTCTTGAAGGCTTGCTTGGTTAATATTGACGCGGTCCTTTACAAGGCTTTTTTGATTTTCTCTTTCCTCTTTCGGGCCCTTTTCTGGCACGTGAATCCGCGCTTCATCCTCTACCTTGGCAGCCAAGTTCAACTGGTCGGGATCTGCCGTCTCTGTAAAGCCTCCAGCACTTTCAATCACATCCATAACCCGGACAGGGTCTGAAAATTCATAAAGACCAGGTTTTTTTACCGCTCCCGTTACATGGACATAGAGGGTCCCAGGGGTTTCTACTAGGGGCTCTTCCTGGCTGGTATCCAAATCCAGGGCCTGAAAATTTTCTACTTGTCCTTCTAAACTCCCAGATGAATTTTCTTTTTTCAGGCCAAATCCCAAAAGAAAGAGGACCACAACCAAAAAAA